>QKHT01000300.1 GCA_003249935.1 Bacteroidota bacterium | reverse complement strand
TTTTCTCAGGGCGTTGCCCTAAGCTATTGCTGTAAGCCCTTTGGACTTTTGACCTTGCCTTTGCCTTGGGATTGTTGTTGACATTTTAACTTAACCTTGCTGGCTTCGAATAACACGATAAAAATTATCCTAACTTTGCACTGACAATCGTGGCGGAACAGCATAAATGACATGTAAAATTATGAGTAATGCAAAAATATCCATACGTTTTTTTGACGATCGCGAAGTGCGAGCCGTCTGGGACGACCAAAACGCCAAATGGTGGTTTAGTGTATTGGATATTGTAGCATTGCTTACCGACCAGGACGACTACACCAAAACCCGCAACTATTGGAAATATCTTAAAGCCAAATTGAAGAGAGAAAACAGTGAGTTGGTTAGTAACACTACCCAACTGAAACTTTTAGCAAGAGATGGCAAACGGTATTTGACCGATATGTTGGATTATGCCGGCATTATAGCCTTAGGCAAAGAATTTCCGGGCAAAAAGGCCAACCGATTTATCGAATGGTTTACCCACAGCCCTGAGAGCATCGACGGTAAAAGCAAAACAAAAGCGTATGCCCTGTTCGAAAGTTCCTTTATAAACAGCATAGAAGTTGGTACGACCAAAGGATTGCAACAAATTCATGCCTATTTATTCGGCGGATTGTATGATTTTGCAGGGCAAATCAGACAAAAAAATATTTCGAAAGGTGGTTTTCAATTTGCGGTATCACACTTTTTAGGTAACACATTAAAGCAAATAGAAGACATGCCCGAAAACACCTTCGATGAAATCGTAAACAAATATGTGGAGATGAACATTGCTCATCCCTTTATGGAAGGCAACGGCAGAAGTGCCAGGATTTGGTTGGATTTAATTTTGAAAAAACGCCTCAAAAAATGCGTGGATTGGAGTAGAATAACCAAACTGGATTACATGAATGCCATGATGCAAAGTCCAACAAATAGCAGTATCCTAAAAACGCTTTTGAACAATGCCCTCACCACCAAAATAAACGACCGCGAAATGTATATGAAAGGTATTGACTACTCCTATTACTACGAGGAAAATGACTAAAGTATATGTGCAGTACAACAGCAAAACCATCCATCGCCATGTTTGTTTTATCCGCCTCACCAACCATTTTGCACGTTTGCGGGCTGAGGCCCGGCTTATTTCAGCCCGGGGCGTTGCCCCGGGAATTGGTTGTTCGAGATTAATTATTATCCCTGACATGGTTTAAAACCCTGTCAGGGATATTGAATATAAATTCCGCAACCGGTTAACCTGCCCTTACAGGGCGCTGTTTCCCGATGGTTCATCATACCCAAGGCGTTGCCTTGGGCTGAATTAACCTGCCCTTGCAGGGCGACCATCCGGCAATATCATCCGTCGCGTTCAATATAAGGGAACAAACATAGTTATGTTTGTTTCATCTGGCCCACCAACCATTTCACACGGTTTCGGACTGAAGGCCCGGCTTATTTCAGCCCGGGGCAACGTTACGGGAAAACAAGTCACATGGATTGACCCCCTGAAGGAGCCATTTAATTGAACTCGCGTAAAACGATTATAGAAGACCGGATTCCATACCGGCTCATTTTCAGCAAACAGCCAACTTCTTTATTTATTCCCCTTTACCAAAAACCAATCGATCCACGAATCTAAATGACTTGCGGAGTTGGGCCGAAGCAGGATTTCGCGTTTGTTGTTCAATAAATAAATGGTTGGCGTGCCAAATACATGATAGCTTTTTACCACGGGGCTTTCCCATTTTTTGTAGTCGCACGTGCTAATAAATGGAAATTGTGCGGCAAAACTTTTGAATATCGTCGCATTATCGTCGAGCGACACAAAAACCACCTCGACATCGTATTTCTTCCATTTTTCATACAAAAGTGCTATTTGCGATAGCTCGCTGGGGCATTGCGGACACCAACTTGCGCCAAAAACCACCACAATATACTTACTTTTCAAGTCCGATAGTATTTTGGGAACCTGCGCTAAATTGTGCCCGGGAGCGACAAGATCTTTACCGAAAGCAAAATCGGGTGCGGTATTGCCTTTTTTCATGGCCCGATAACTTTCCAGTTGCGATGCAAAATCGTTGTTAAGTGTGCAGGATTTTTCGTTCAACAATCTTAAAGCCAAGTATTCCGACGCGTTGAATAAACTTCGTTTTTCGAGAAATTTAAACAGATGCGCGGTTATTTCGTTGAGTTTTGGTTCATCCGAAACCAAATTCGATATAATGCCATCGATTGATTTGTGCATTTCGAGATTGGCTGAATCTAAAGAACGACCGCTGTTTTCGAGTAGCCAAAAGTGGCTTTCGATGGCATCGGCTACCAAGCCGCTTTTGTATAAACGCGGGTCGGTGTAATCAATATTGCGGAACGCCACAATGGCTGCCGGAATTTCTTCGGTGCGGTATTGCGCAATTGTAGAAACCGAACTCACCAATTTGCGAAGAGGCAGGTAATAGTTCACATAAGCGTTTTGAGGCAATGCGGCTAAAAACAGGCTGTCTTCGGTTTTTACGCGTTGCATTTCGCTGTAAATGGCTTGCATGGCGACGTGCTGCACCTCAAAAAGCGGGTCTTTCGCATAAATCTTCTCTAAATATCCCCACGCACTTAGAGCTTGCTCCCTGCGTGGATGCTCGCTTGCATATTGTGCAAAGAGTCGGTTTTCGCGCCCTTGCGTGATTTCGATGCTTTCGGCCACAGCCAAACTTTCGCCTTTTAACGCTACATTTTCACCTTCGAGTACCACAAAAAACGGCTTATTGTCCTGAGCCGATAAGTAGGCCATGCCGTAATCGTTGTTCCCAAAAGGTATTGTAAAATCGCCATTTGCATCTGCCTTTACACTATCGATGGGGTAATTGTTGAACCCCCGAAATCCATACAGTTTGATGGTTTGGTTGGCAAGTTGTGGGAATGAGCCAAATTTTTTTCATAAAACATCATTCTTAAAATTGTATTGCAAAGTAAATAAATTCCCAATTGAAACATTGCCGTTATCATTGGTTAATTAATGAGTTATACCGAACCCGGGAATTCCCCAAAGGGGCAATGGCAACAAGGCAGGGCGTTGCCCTGTTGTTACCAGCCCTGAATTGAAAATCGACGGAGTCAAAGGGCAGATTAAACAACCGTACGCCGTAAATCGTCGAAACCGCAAATTCCGCAACCGGTTAACCTGCCCTTACAGGGCGCTGTTTCCCGTTGGTTCATCATACCCAAGGCGTTGCCTTGGGCTAAATTAACCTGCCCTTGCAGGGCGGGATTTCGACAATATAATTCGACACGTTCAATCTCAGACCGAAACAAGCATCGTTATGTTTGTTATATCCGCCGCACCTACCATTTTGCACGTTTTCGGGCTGAAGGCCCAGTATATTTCAGCCCGGGGCAACGTTACGGGAACAGCTTCATTAAAACCCCAAAAAAGTAACTATCAATCAAGATAAAATCAATACATTTTAAAGTCCATTATTTGACTGTTAGAAAATGATATATTACCTTTGATGGCACTGTAAACGAAATATATCTGTTAAATATCAATCACTTCATTGTCGATTACTTAGCGGCTAATTCAATACATCTAATGCGATTGTTTGCATCAAATGAACTAAAGAAAAACTTTTAACTAAATATTTTACAAAATGAAAGCACAATTTTTTTTACCAGCAGTATTGGGCATTGTTCTATTACAATCGTGTTCAGTGGCTTCCTATTATCAGGTTTATCAAACTACACCTACTGAAACCTTAATCACCGAAGACAAAAAAATGGTTTATGAAGATCAAAACTGCAAAGTTTCTTACGATTTTTGGGCTGCGGGTGGGGATATTGGATTTTATTTTTACAATAAAACGGATAAAAACATCTATCTGAATTTAGAGGAATGCTTTTTTGTAATGAACGGAATGAGTTATGATTACTACAAAAATCGCGTTTACTCTTATTCAAATAGCTTTGGCAAATCAACAAATCGAGGTGTCAGCTCTTCAAAATCAGAGACTAATATTATCAACAATGTTGAGGCTCTTACGAACAATATCGGGGCTACAAATGTCATTGGTCTAGTGACAATAGAACAAGCATCTGTAACGGTAAATGAAAAGAAAGTAATTTGTATTCCATCCAAAACCGCAAAATATATTACAGAATATAAAATATATGAATCAATTTATCGGGATTGTTCCCTTTTCAGACATCCAACAAAAAAATACATCAAGACGAAGTCATTCTTGTATTCTGAATCGCCAATCGTTTTTGGCAACATCATTTCGTATTCGTTAGAGCTTTCTATTGCCCCAATCCGATTCGAAAATAAATTTTTCGTGTCGGCTATTACCAATTATCCTGAAAACGAAATGTATGAAATTGGATATATAGAAATGTGTGGTCAAAAAACAATCGAGCCTACCAGAAAATTAAAAAATAGTAGTGCAGAGAAGTTTTACAACAAATATCCATATTCAGGTAGTTTCTGGAAGCATTAATATTGACAATTAAATCCAAGTAGATAGTGAAGGACTAATACCACGTTTTCTGAGACCATAATGCAGAAAACGTGGTTTTTTTGTTTTCTCTTATTTGATTGGGCTTTGTTACTGATATATCACCCAATAGAAATAAGAATTATTATAAACTCACAAATAAAAGTATAACCATATTTAAAGTTTTGCCTACTATCATTTCTTAATCACAATTTACCACGGCACTCTCTGAATTTCAACTTCTTCATACCCTAATTTTTCTACTACAATTTGTCTCAACTTATCTTTGACTATTAAATACTCTTTTTCGTTAGAAACACATTCAGGGCCTAAATAGATTTTTGTAATTTCTAACTGCGGTAGCCGCTCTTTACACGAATCATCGACAATATTTTCAGACATTCCTTTGCGAAATAAGGGTAGCCTTAAAAACTTTACATTCTTCCCAATTCTTATTTTATCGAATTTAATATCCTTAAAAATCATATTTTTAAATCTGTTAGTATCCAAAGGATTGATATCATTAAAAAGAATTCTTACTTCGTTTTCTAAATGAAAATCCTTTGATTTATACAACGCAAAAAATGGTGACATCATAAAATTAGTCTGAATATGCGGGAATTCTTGCCTAACCTTACCCATGTATTGAATTAAGTGTTCAAAGTCATCTTTCTTATCATATTGAATTTTTGAAAAGTAAAAACTATCCCAATTAGCTGGATTATTCACTATCTTAAATTCAATGGCTACACCTTTCATTTTTTCTCCATAATCATACCAATGTTTCTTATCTTTAACTTGGTTTTTCGGAGAACAAGATAAAGAATACAAATTTTCTTTTGCGATTGATGTATCAATATCGCAAATTTCATCATAAAATT
This sequence comes from Bacteroidota bacterium, assembly GCA_003249935.1. Taxonomy (GTDB): domain Bacteria; phylum Bacteroidota; class Bacteroidia; order Bacteroidales; family UBA5342; genus SZUA-561. The sequence continues at coordinate 1,699 of QKHT01000300.1, read as the reverse complement.
TTTGTGTCAGTTCTGAAACATAGCTGTACTCGGTAATATCCGTCGAATTTTCTAAATTATAAAGTCTAATGGCCCCATCATTAATGATGGACATCAACGCTTGAAAACTGGTGAAATGCAAAATAGGTTTATTCTTATCCATAGAAAACTTTGAACCCATTAACCCTCTGTTTGAAGGGAAAAAGCACTTGATATTATCTCCATTCTGAGAGCATGTATACCCTTGAATATTAAATGAAGTATTGATTAGCTCAGAAAAGTTACGCACTATTTCACTGAAGGGATCTTCTTGGGATTGACTGTTATCCATATGTTTAATTTTTTTTTATTACCAAAATAGTATTTAAATATTAATAAAACAAACTATTGGATCTGTCTATTCGACTTACTATAGCTATTTTCGACAACAATCAATGTCTTTTAGCACCCTCTAAGAAACTAAATTGCAACAGTTAGCAGGTTTTTAATGAAGACGATTCATAATAGCTAATAGTTAATTCTCTCCGGTTTACTTAGATAGAACTAGGCGAAAACCAAGTATACTACCTTTGCCTTCGATAGATCTAGTCTCAGAACGACATACAACAATGCAATTTGTCCAATAAGAATTCCAGGAACCGCCACGAGTCACCTTAAATTGACCAGTTGTACCTACTGGGTCTGTTTGACTTTGACTAGTGTAAGGTGCATACTGGTCCTGACACCACTCTAGCACATTTCCACTCATATCATATAAACCTAATTCATTAGGCTGCTTGCTACCAACCGATTGCGTTTTACCATCACTATTGCCAATATGCCAAGCCACATCATCAATTTTGTTGCTTCCGGCATAAACAAAGCTTTTACTTTTCGATCCGCCACGTGCAGCAAACTCCCATTCGGCCTCAGTCGGTAAACGGTATGTTTTACCTGTCAATTGATTCAACTTGACAATAAACGCTTGACAATCGACTAAACCTAACTGCTCAACAGGTAGGTTATTCCCCTTAAAATAGCTCGGATTATTGCCCATAACCGCCTGCCACAACGCTTGTGTCACCTCGGTTTTACCAATTGAAAAGCTGCTAATAGTTACACGGTGAACAGGCTTTACGTCTTCGACATAGCCATCGTTGCTGCCCATATCGAAGATACCGCCCTCAACCCCAATCATATCAAAACTTACACTAGCAACTGTTTCGGTAAATCCTTCTGTGGTGGTAAAACTCACTTGTGTGCCGTAAGCAGTACCCTCACTATTTGAAGCAAAAGCACGTATATAATACAAAGTAGAAGGTTTTAAACTTTTGAGTTCGCCATTAAAACTTCCAATTCCGCTGCTGACTATAATTTTATCGTCAGCTATAGTCGGATTTGCGCTTATACCGTACACAAAACCCCGCTCAGTAACCGCTTGGCCGCCATCGGTAGAGATGCTGGCAGAAAGATTTGCTGTGGAGTATGTAATGTCCGAAACTGTTACTGCACTAACAGTGGGTAACATATACTTTTGCGTAGCAAATACCTTTTCAACACCATAACTCACCCCCTTCCCATTCACCGCATAAGCCCTAACAAAGTATGTTTGTCCATCGCTTAGGTTTGTGAGATTTGTATTAAAACTACCTGTTCCATTCCCCACAACCACTTTACTGTTGGCTATGGTTGGGTTTGCAGTCGTTCCATACACAAAACCCCGCTCGGTAACCGTTTGGCC
>QKHT01000130.1 GCA_003249935.1 Bacteroidota bacterium | reverse complement strand
TCAATGTGTTACAAAATGATTCTTTTTCAAAGCTTAATAAGCCTCGAAAAGAGTTCATCATCAATGTTCTTTGGCATATTTTGAGCATCAAAGGTAAGATTAATTTTCTTCAGTTTGAACGATTTTCATCCTATTGCGAACAAACTTATCGAAATCAGTTTGAGAAAAAGTTTGACTTCCTTACATTTAATAAGCATTTGATTAATCAAGTTGCTTCTTCCGAACGTATCGTTGCATTAGATCCAAGTTACATCCCCAAGGCTGGTAAATGTACATTTGGAAGAGGCAAGTACTGGTCCGGCGTTGCAAAAGCGGCAAAATGGGGCTTAGATATTTGTGGGTTCGCGATAGTTGATGTTTTGAACAATACTGCACTTCACTTAAATGCATGGCAAACGCCGTCAGCAGCCGATTTGAAGGATAAAGGATTGAATTTATTGACATACTATGCAAGTTTGGTAATCGACAACGCTTTAAAATTTAAAGAATTCTCAGACTATATTGTCGCAGATGCATATTTCTCTAAAAAACCTTTTGTCGATGCGGTATTGAGTGTAAAGTTGCATTTCATTAGTCGGCTTCGTGACGATAGTGTTTTACAATATCTCTACCAAGGCGAACCAACTGGAAAAAAAGGGAGACCAAAACAGTTTGATGGCAGAGTTGATGTTGCAAATCTTGATTTAAATCGCTTCAAGCTAGATTTTTCAAATGATGAAATGAAGATATACTCCGCTATTGTATATTCTAAGGCATTTAAGATGGAGATAAAACTTGCGGTTGCAATCTTTTTCAAAGATGGAAAAGAAACCACAAGAAAATTATATTTCTCAACTGACCTGGAATTAGATGGAGAAAAAATAGTGAGTTACTACCAATCAAGATTTCAAATCGAATTTTTATATCGTGATGCAAAACAATTTACCGGGCTCACTCATTGTCAAGCGCGAAGCGAAAATAAGCTCGATTTTCACTTTAATGCATCCCTTACCGCTGTAAATTTGGCGAAATACGATTGGCTATCCCAGAAAAACAACATGAATAAACCATTCTCAATGTCCGACTATAAAACATTGTATAATAACGCATTGATGATCGAAAGATTTATGTGCATGTTTGCTATTAACCCAAACACTGCTAAAAATCAGAAAATTGTCAAAGAACTATTGGATTACGGCAAAATTGCCGCTTAAAATTTAACGAACTATTGAAAGATTTACGTTTTTATTATGAAAAGAAGACAATTTATTAATAGCGTAGGAAAAGCGACAGCGCTTTGTTCCCAATACAATACAACCCCAAGAGGTATTTACGAGAGCCATTTAAACAAATTAAAGGAAATGATGAAACAACCGGGAGCGAATCGCCTCTAGGATTAAAAAAAATATACAATGAAATACTTATCACTGTTCATACTAATTCTTCTTTCTTCGAACGCTTGCAAAACTCATCGCTCAGTTCCTGAAGAAAGTAATCTTGAAAAAAACACACAGTCCGTTGATAATTTTAGATTGAATTTGGGGAAACCCGATATCAAGTCAAAATTCGAAGATGATACCTACAGTATTTGGGGCGCCTCGATAGTAAAAGGGAACGATGGGCTATACCACATGTTTTATTCCCGATGGAAAAAAGAACGCCATTGGGCTTGGGTCACCCATTCAGAAATTGCACATGCAGTGTCTGTCTCGCCATTTGGGCCATTCAAGCACAAAGATATTACCTTACCTGCACGTGGTGCTGAGTATTGGGATGGTTTGTGCACCCACAATCCAACTATGCATAAATTTGATGGTAAGTATTATTTGTATTACATGGGTAATACTGGAGATGGAGTCAACTACTGCGAACCGGGTAAAATAATTCTTAACCCAATACACCGGAACAACCAGCGCATTGGTGTAGCCGTTGCCAATGATCCGAATGGACCCTGGGAGCGTTTTGATGTGCCTCTCATTGATGTCAGCCCAAATGAATATGCATTGGATGCATTAATGGTTAGTAATCCGTCAATTACCCAACGCCCGGATGGTGGATACCTTATGGTTTACAAAGCTGTTGGTAAAGCAAAATCCGGTATTTGGGGCGGACCTGTGGTACATTGTATGGCCACATCAGACTATCCAACCGGTCCGTTTATAAAATATGACAAACCTGTTTTTCAAGCAAAAGGTCATGATTTTCCGGCTGAAGATCCTTTTATCTGGTATCAGAAAGGAAAATATCGTGCCATTGTTAAGGACATGCATGGCGCTTTTACCAATGCAGGACGTGCCTTAGTTCAATTTGATTCAGAAGACGGGTTTGACTGGAAACTATCAGATCAGCCATTGGTTTCTACATTAGAAATTAATTGGTCAAATGGAAATAAACAAATTGTCGATCATCTGGAGCGCCCGCAACTTTATATAGAAAATGGAAAACCAATTGCCTTGCTTTGTGCCGCTGACACAATAGATGCGAAAAATGTCATCCATTCTTTTAATGTGCAAATTCCTATTTTAGATAAATAGTTATTTACGCAACTTATTGTACTGTTTACATGGTAATGTTCATGTTTTCAGTGCGAAACAATTCGAGAATGAAAAAGGTCAGTTTGAAATTCAATACGAAGCAGCGTTTATTTAACCCAATTTTCCAGCCCCTTTTCCATAGAAGTTAAAGTATAGTTAAATAATGGTCGAAATTTAAACAGTATATGGGTAAAATAAAAGGTAAAATACTGTAATATCCAGGTAATATTTCTGCTGCATAACAACTGAAAATATCATTTATTTGCTTCTTATAGTTTGTACCAATGCATATAGTCTTTTCTGTGCGTACTGGTATGTTTTTTAGCAAATATGTAAATACTACAGATATGAAGTTTATTTTTCTCCCGCTATTACTTATTGTGTCGTTGGGTAGTTTTGCCCAAATGCCGCTTTCCGATCCCAATGGTAACTGGACATTACTCACCGATTATTCCGACGAATTTGAAACGCCACTGGATGTAGCCAAATGGGATATTAATATTAACGATTGGGGTGCATGGTCGTGGGAACCCGAAAACGTTTGGCTGGCCGATGGCAAAATGCATTTGAGAATGGTGAACGAAAAGCATGTGCGTAGCGGCGATACCCTCTATTTTAAGTCGGGTGCAGCGCGACAAAAAAAGACCATTACCTATGGCTATTTTGAAGCCAAGGTAAAAGGTTGTGCTACCTTTCCGGGGGTTTGTCCTGCTTTCTGGATGTATAGTCAGAGCCAAACCAAAAATGGGGTCGACTATAACGAAATAGACTTTATGGAGATTCAACAGCGGCAATTTAACCTGAATGGCATCGACTGTAATACCCATTATAGTTTAACGACGTCGGCGGCGTGGGTGGATACAAAGAATTATTACATTGCCCCGTTTAAGCCAAACGAAGGATTTCATGTATATGGTTGCAATGTTACGCCCACAAATATTACATTTTTCATCGATGGTGTACAAGTGGCATCCAATGTAAATCAATACTTTATATTGCCAATGAAGCTTATTTTTTCGATGGGGGTGCGCCCACCATTAATGGAATACGGACCAAATGGCGAAAAACTGCCGTTGCCTTTTATCAATAAAGCCGGATTCCCCACCGAAATGCAGGTTGAATATCTTAGGGTTTGGAACACTACCCCCACAAAAATAAATGATGTGGTGGCTGGTGCCATTTCGGGGGTCACAAATTTTCCAAATCCATTTACCCGGCACACGACTATTAGCTATCGCTTAGCTAAAAACGGTTTCGTAAATCTGTCGGTATTCGATGTCACCGGACGGAAAATTAAGGACCTTGCCAATGGCATAATGGCTGCGGGCAAATACAATGTGCCCATTGCTTCCGATAAAATTGGTGGAACCGGCGTTTATATGTGCAAATTAGCTGTCGAAGGACAGATTTATACGCACAAAATGGTGGTTGTAAAATAAATAACCAACGGTGGTTTCATTAATATTGAGACCAGCTATGGTTAATGGCAGTATTAAGGCGACAATTTGCTTACTTATAGGGCTTGGAAACGGGCTATGTTTTGAGTGAATGGGTGATTTATTTTCGAAATATGAAATGTATAGTGCTAATATTGTGTATTTTGCAGGTATGGCATTAAACCATCTGCCTTATCTGTTGTCGAATGAATTTGCAGTATTTAACTGTGAAAAAACCTGTTCAATTAGTATTTAATAAACAATTTTAGAATTTATGAATCATCAAACAATACAATTACTCACTTTGAGTGCAGTAACCTCAGTTTTTTCGTTGCAGGCACAAACCAAACCCAATTTGCTCATCATTCATACCGACGAGCATAACTTCAGAACATTAAGTTGCTACCAAAAGTTAATGAGCGAAGATCAGGCTTTTGTATGGGGTAAAGGAAATAATGTCACCACGCCCAATATCGACAAGCTGGCCAACGAGGGGGCTATTTGTATGAATTATTACTGCTCCTCTCCGGTGTGCACCCCTTCGCGGGCTTCGTTAATATCGGGCCTTCATCCTCAATCGACCGGTGCACCTAAAAACGGTGATCACATCCGCACCGATATGCCCACCTTTGCATCAATACTCGACCAAAACGGCTACGCCACATCTTATGTAGGAAAATGGCATCTGGATGGCGATGAAAAATATCAGTTTAATGTAGAAAGAGCCGGCGGCTTTACCGACCATCGGTATATGATGCATGGCGGACATGCCAAGTATTTGCTGTTTAAAGACGGAAAATCGGAAGGAATTAACGAAAAGGTTTATGCCAATCTACCGGCCGAAGACAAAAAACTGGCTGTAAATGTCACCACCTACTTTACCGATAAAGCCCTCGAAATACTCGCCCGCGACAAGAATAAGCCATTTTGTTTAATGGTTTCCATTCCCGATCCACACACGCCCGACTATGCCCAACCGCCGTATAATACCATGTATTCCAAAATGGCGGTTCAACCACCAAAAACAATGGCCCCTGAGTATACGGCCATTAAGCCTTCGTGGGCCCGTGGTAGTAGCGACGATGAAGGTGACCATAATGAAGCCGGAGCATTTAAAGCCGTCGGACTGTTGCAGTATTTTGGCATGGTGAAACAGATAGACGATAACGTGGGCCGGATACTCGACTTTTTAGATAAAAACAATCTGACAAAAAATACCATTGTAGTATTTACTTCGGACCATGGCGATATGTATTACGAACATAACCGCATGAATAAAGGCGTACCTTACGAAGCCTCGGCCCGTATCCCCTTTGTATTGCGCTATCCGGCAAAGGTTCAACCCGGAAAAGTTATACAAAAAGCCTATACAAATGTCGATTTTACACCAACTATTCTCGGACTTATGGGCATAAAAACCGATGCTGCTTTTGATGGATCAAACACCTCGGCCGATTTTACAAGTAAAGAAAAAACAGTCACAGGCGACCGGATTGTGTACTTTGCCAAAACCGGTGGCTGGTGGGTGGCCGCAGTCGATAACCGATATAAACTTGTGCTCGACAAACAGGAAAAACCCTATTTATTCGACCTGCAAAAGGATCCAAACGAACTCACCAACTTTTACAACGACCTGGCTTATGCCCCGGTTGTAAAACGTTTGCAACCCGAACTTTTCAGACAAATGAAACTTTATAAGGAACCGGGCCTGGAAATTAAAGGCCGACCATACATTACAGAATAGGGTACTAAAATAAATGGCCCGAGAAATAGGTGGAAGTGGACCATGAAGTACATTTTAATGATTTGCGGGTACATGCATCTGTGCTTTTTGTGCTTTCTTCGTGGGGGGATAAGAATTTCCTATCTATTTCAGTAATTGTTTCAGCAAAAGGAAAGAAGTGAATGAAGCGCAGAGATTTTTTTAAAAAAGGCACACAGGGTGCCATAGGTGTAAGCATGTTGCCCGTTCTTACCAGTAGTGTGTCGGCATCGGCACCCGATATGGCTGACAGAAGTGCCGACAACTGGCAACAGTTGGGCTCAGGCAAAAAGGGCATTCCAACACGCAAAAAAGAACTCACATTCGACGTGGTGGTGATTGGTGCCGGTATGGCTGGTATTTCGGCGGCTGTTTCGGCGGCACGCAATGGGGCCAATACCTTGTTGTTACAAGACCGTCCGGTACTTGGCGGCAATGCTTCGAGCGAAATGCGGGTAACGGTCAACGGGGTTCAATCCCTAAACGGGAAACATACCGTGGAACGCGAAACCGGCATTGTAGAAGAAATACTCATTGAAAACAGATATTATAACCCGCAGGAATCGTACCCAATTTGGGACCATGTTTTGTACGACTATGTGGTGCGGCAAAAGAATCTTACGCTTATGCTCAATACGCAAGCAATAGATGCCGTAACATCGGGCAACAAAATAGTAAAAGCCATATGCTGGCAATCGACATCCGAAACGGAATTTGTTATTAAATCCGCTCTTTTTGTCGACTGCTCGGGCGATGGTTTACTGGCCGCTAAAGCCGGTGCCGAATACCGTACCGGCCGCGAAGGCAAGGCCGAATTCGGCGAATCGTTTGCCCCCGAAAAACCCGATGGTTGGGTGATGGGCGATACCCTTATGATGATATCCAAAGATATGGGTGAACCTACGCCGTTTTACCCGCCATCGTATGCGTTGAAATTCGATGCCGAAAAAGCCAACGACCGTGCTGTTAAGCAATTTAAAGAAGGATTTTGGTGGGTAGAACTGGGCAGTGAATTTGACGTAATTGCGGTACGCGAATCCAACCGGCATAAGCTTATGGGCTATATGTACGGCGTTTGGGATTATATAAAAAATTCGGGTAAGTATCCCGAAGCAGCCAATACCGTTCTCGACTGGGTCGGTTCGATACCCGGCCGACGCGAATCGCGCCGTTTTATGGGCGATTATATACTTTCGCAAAAAGACCTCGAAGAGTACCGCCATTTTCCCGATTCTGTGGCGTTTGGCGGTTGGTCGCTCGATGAACATTGCCCCGGAGGTATCGAAAATCTCAGCGATCCACCGAGTTACTTTCATGCACGGTTCAAGCAACCTTACGAAATACCATTCAGGTGTTTATACTCCAAAAATATATCGAATCTTTTATTTGCAGGGCGTAATGTAAGTGTATCGCATATGGCACTATCGTCCACACGTATTATCGGAACTTGTGCTATGATGGGGCAGGCCGCCGGAACTGCTGCGGCAATTTGTGCACGTAAAAATATTTCGCCACGTAAACTTGGTACCGATTTTATCGCCATATTGCAGGAGCAATTATTGCGCGACGATGTGTATATTCCGAACCGCCCGGCAGCCGATAGTGCTGATTGGGCCCGCAAAGCAAGCGCGGTTTTCGGTTCATCCACCATTTCGGGTGATGTTAAGCTGTTGTACGATGGATATTCGCGCGACGAAGCAGAAACAATTCACCACTGGGAAGCCGATGGCGTAAATGCCGAATTGCAACTCGAATGGGAAAAACCGATAGCACTGTCTCAAATCTTGCTTAAAGGCGACACCAATTTGCAGCGACAGATTATGATGCACAAAAATCCGGAGAAAAACAAAAATCAGGTGAAAGGGGTTCCGCCGGAACTGCTTAAAAAGGTGAGCTGCGAAGGCCGCATAAACGGAAAGTGGGTCGAAATTGCTACGGTGGACAACAACCTTACGCGTTTAATTAAGCTCTCGTTTGATACCGTAAATGTAACGGCTGTTAGAATAAAACTTACAGAAACCTGGGGGTATAAAAATGCGAAACTATTTGAAGTACGTTGTTATAGCTAATGATTAAGAAGGTATTATCTCTTTTCTTTGCCCTTTTTATTGGTCTTCTGTTTCAAAATTTTGGGGGAACCGTGGGTGTGTCCGACAATGTAAAACTGTTCGCGCACACCCTTTCGTTGTCCGATCCGGCAAAATACAGGCCCGATACCACGGTGTACACCTTATACGAAGCGCGTGGCGAAAATGGGGTGCCGACCGAATACTATATGGATGTGGTTTCGGTGTATTGTCTCGACGAAGTATGTAAAGTTGTGCCGGTTCGATTATATTGGAATATGATGGGCGATTTTGTTAAGTACGAACTCCGGAATAACAATAAGCTCGAAAAAGCAGACGGAAAACCTTTTTCTTCAAAGGATTACGAAAAACTGCAAACCATATTAAGCGATAAGAACTCACCATTGCGCGATATGGCCATAGGCGATATACTAAAAACCTCCAGCACCGAAGGGGTGGATGCTATTTCGGGAGCCACCACCTTGGTAATCGATGGTAAAGCCACTATAAAGGGGGCAACACTTACCTGCTATACGCTGTGGCATTGGGCCAATGGGCTTATAAAACAGCATATACAATCCGTAACCGGTTCGATACTTACCACAAACCAATTAACGGCGTTTTTGGAAACAGGTGAATTAGACGAGAAGCTTTTCGCTATAAAACAATTGAAAATACATAAAGCATACGATGCCAAAGTTGCTGGTTTGGTACTTCAAGCTATGGCTACCGAAGAATTGGCTAAAGAAGGGCTAAACTATTTTGAACAATCGGCAGATGAGGTGTATTTCGATGCCATTGCGAAAATAGCGGCCAATGGTACCGATGAGCAAGTTAAAATTTGCCTCCGGTCGTTGGCCGGTTCAACCAAAAAGGCTACCCCGGCGTACTTAAATAGGCTGGCACTGCAAATTGCCCGGCAGCAATCGTATCAAATGGTCGATTTGTATCTGGAGTTGATGGATAAAAAGGATAATCGTACTGCAGAAGTTGTGGCGGGTACAATGCCGCTGCTCGATCGCGAAATCCTAATTGCACGACGGGCTTACTGGTTTTTGCAACATTGTGATCTTTCGAAGGCACAACAACAGCAACTAAAAAAGTTTGAAAGAGAGAATAAGGACTATCTTTAAGCCACCTAGATTTGTGGTAAAGATTGGTGATAGAGCATAAAAAACAGAGGATTTACAGGCATGAGAAACAGAAGTTTTATGAATTTGGCATTGATTGTTACGCCTTTGCTATTGGGAACCAATGGTTTTGCGAAAAAAATTAATCGTCCGAATATATTAATTTGTGTGGCCGACGATGCATCGATGCGGAGTTTTGGTGCTTATGGCGATACGTATGTCAATACGCCGGCCATTGATAAATTGGCAAAAGAGGGTGCTGTATTTACCAATGCTTACAATTGCAACCCCAAGTGTGCGCCGGCACGCGCGTGTTTACTTACGGGTAAATACAGCTGGCAACTTAAAGAGGCCACAAATCATTATCCGCATATGCCGGCCGAGTTTGTATTCTATCCCGAATTATTGGCTAAAACGGGCTATCAAACCGGGTTTAGTGGCAAAGGCTGGGGCCCCGGCACTTTCGATGGCGACATAAATCCTGCCGGTCCGGAATATAGCACTATAAAACTGACCCCGCCATATAAAGGGATCAGTGATATTGATTACTCGGCAAATTTTGCCGCTTTTCTCGATAAAAAACCTGCCGATAAACCGTTTTGTTTTTGGTTAGGTGCCAAAGAACCGCACCGCTTTTACGAATTGGATTCGTGGAAAAGTGAGGGTAAAGACCTTAAAGATGTGGTGGTTCCGCCATTTTTCCCGGATAATAGCATCGTGCGGGGCGATTTGCTCGACTATGCCGTGGAAGTAGAATGGTTCGATAAACATGTAGGCTTGGCCATAAAGGCATTAGAGGCCAAAGGGTTGTTGCACAATACGCTTATTGTAGTTACGTCGGATCATGGCATGCCATTTCCACGTATTAAAGGTCAGATTTACGAAGAGGGGTTTCATATTCCTTTTATTGTGTATTGGAAAGGCATTGTATTGCCGGGAAGGGTTATCGACGACTTTGTTAATTTTCCCGATGTGGCACCCACCTTTATGGAAGTGGCCGGATTAAAACCGCATGAGCAAATGACTGGTAAAAGCTTTATCGACCTCTTAAAAAATACCAAATCGGGCGTAATTGATGCCTCGCGCGACCATGTGTTATTGGGTAAAGAACGACACGATGTAGGGAGATGCAACGACGAGGGCACCAATCTTGCCTATCCGGTTAGGGCCTTACGCAATAGTCAGTATCTTTATTCACACAATATTAAGCCCGATCGTTGGCCCGTGGGTAATCCCGAATACGGGTTTATGAACTGCGACGGTTCACCCACAAAAACCTATATTACAAGCATTAAGCCTGGAGCCGGCGAATATTACTATTTTGAGTTGTGTTTTGGCATGCGACCCGAAGAGGAACTGTATAACATCCAAAAAGATCCGAATTGTATGGTCAATCTGGCTTATATTTCGGGATATGAGGCCATTAAAAAACAGATGCGCACACAAATGGAGGCCGAGCTTACAGCTCAGGGCGATCCACGCACACTGGGGCAAGGCGATGTGTTCGATAAATATCCGTACATGGGGCCGGGTCTCGACTATAAAACAGGCAAGCGTACCAAAGGTAATTCTGGCGAATAAAAAATAAGATTATGAATATCAAAACAATACTATCGATAGGGTTGGTATCCTTGACAATGGGTTCAATTCAAGCCGAAAAAAAACCAAATATTATATATATTCTGGCCGATGACCTTGGTTATGGCGACCTGAGTTGCTATGGTCAAACCAAATTCAGCACCCCCAATCTCGATAAACTGGCCAAAACGGGCATTAAATTTACGCAGCATTACAGCGGTTCGGCGGTTTGTGCGCCCTCGCGATGCACCCTTATGACCGGCATGCATACCGGCCATGCCGATATTCGCGGTAATAAAGAGTTGAATAATATGGAAGGGCAAACGCCGCTAAATGCAAACACCATTACGGTGGCCCGGATACTGAAAAAAGCAGGGTATGTAACCGGTGCTTTTGGCAAGTGGGGGTTGGGTTATCCCGGCTCTGTGGGCGATCCGAACATGAAAGGGTTCGATACTTTTTATGGTTACAATTGCCAACGGATGGCGCACAGGTATTATCCTGCATATCTTTGGGATAACCAAAAGAAGGATAGTTTACCTGGCAACGACTGGGCACATACCGTAACCTATGCGCCAGATGTGGTTCAGAAAAAAACATTGCAATTTATTGAAGCGAACAAAGACCGGCCATTTTTTGCATACGTGCCACTTATACAACCACATGCCGAAATTATTGCCCCCGACGATACGATATACGCGAAGCTTAAGGGTAAATTTGTGGAGGATCACCCATATAAGGCAAAAAAAGGCGGTGATTATGGTCCGGGTGTCGAAATGATGGGCTATTGCTCGCAACCCAATCCGCACGCTGTATTTGCGTCGATGATTGTTCGCGCCGATATGTATGTTGGCCAGATTATGGCAAAGCTCAAAGAATTGGGTATCGACAACCATACCATCGTTATGTTTTCGAGCGATAACGGACCCCACGAAGAGGGTGGGGCTGAACCGGCGTTTTTTAATAGTGCCGGTGGATTGCGTGGCGTAAAACGCGATTTGTACGAAGGCGGTATCCGTAACGTATTTATTGCCAACTGGCCCGGAAAAATAAAAGCCGGTTCTGTGTCGAACCATATTTCGGCGTTTTACGATGTGCTGCCAACTTGCGCCGATATTGCGGGGGTAAAATTGGATTCGAAAACCGACGGTCTCTCGTTTCTGCCCGAATTAACCGGTAAGGGCGCACAAAAAAAACACGACTTTATGTATTGGGAATATAACTTTTTCGGAGGCCGCCAAGCAGTACGCATTGGCGATTGGAAAGGCGTAGTTTATGGCTTGAACAAAAAAACAGATCCCGATTTAGAGTTGTATAATCTGGCAACCGATGTGGCCGAAACAAAAAATGTGGCCGCACAACATCCCGATATAGTAACCAAAATGAAAGCGATATTAAAGGATCAACATACCGATTCAAAATTATTCCCACTTATTTCTAAAAAATAATGCATAAAATACTATTTCTTTTTTTTGTAAGCCTTTGGGGAACCATCAATATGTTCTCGGGCGAACACCTGAATTTTAACGACGGGTGGAAATTTCAACTTGGCGACATGGCCGGGGCGGAAGCTACAAATTATAACGATGCCAAATGGCGGGTACTCGATTTTGGCCGAACCAAGGGCGGTAATGTGCAATGGTATCAGGAAAACGATGGGAGTGCCGGCGATTTTGTATTACAGATACGGTATAGCTCTCCTGTTGATGGCAAAGTACTGTTGGATGTCAATGGCAAGGTGCAAACAATTGATATTGTGGCTTCTTCCGATTTTCGTAACCAATGGCAAACCTTTAAAGTTAAAGCCAAATTGGGCAAAGGGGCCAACACCATCCGACTTACGTCATTAGACGATATCGGGTTGTGTGTCGACGAGCTGTTGGTTAAATAGGGTTTTAAACGTTTAATAAAGCTATTTTAGTCATTTTAAAACAACGAACAATGAAACTAATCTCGTGGTTATCATATAGTACCGCACTTATTTCGTTAGCAGGTTGCCATAGTAAAACAGAGAAAAGCATAAAAGATACGCGGCCCAATGTTATTTTGTTTGTGGCCGACGACCATGGTACCGATGCCTTGGTCCGGTGATTAAAACGCCTAATCTCGATAAATTGGCGTCGGAAGGTGTACGGTTTACCAATGCTTACTGCACCAGTGCCAGTTGTGCCGCCAGCCGGTCGGTAATTCTTACCGGCAAATTCGGTCATGCGACTGGTTCGTACGGTCATACGCACGATTATCATCATTTTAGCACTTTCGACACCATTCAGTCGCTGCCGGTAATGCTCGAAAAGGCGGGCTATTATACCGCACGCATCGGAAAGTATCATCTGGCACCCGAATCGGTTTACCATTTTATGGAAGTGCTCCCCGCCGATCCGCGTAGTACATTCGAAATGGCCGAAAAGTGCAAGGATGTATTAAATGCCGAAAAGCCATTCTTTCTCTATTTTTGTACCGACGACCCGCACCGTGGCGCACCATTCGAGTCCGATCCGTGGTATTTGCCCAACAATTTTGGCAATAAACCCGAAGGCTACCCCGATGTAAATACCGTGAAATATGATCCTAAAGATGTAATCGTGCCATCTTTTTTGCCCGATACCAAAGAATGCCGCGAAGAACTGGCCGAATATTACCAGAGCTGTTCGCGCATCGACCAGGGTTTTGGCAAGTTAATGGCCATGCTGCAAGCCTCTGGAAAGGCCGAAAATACCATTGTAATATATATATCGGATAATGGCATTGCTTTTCCTGGTGCCAAAACCACAGTGTACGAACCCGGCATCAAACTGCCGTGCATTATAAAAGATCCTATGGTTCAACCCAAAGGATTGGTAAATAATGCCCTGATTTCGTGGGTCGATTTAACACCCACGATCCTCGATATGACCGGCGTAAAAAGCACCGAAAATTTCCATGGTCGGTCGTTTAAAAATATTATTGGCGAAGAAAATCCAGCCGGGTGGGACGAGATATTTGCGTCGCATACGTTTCACGAAATTACGATGTATTACCCCATGCGGGTGGTTCGCAGCAAAAACTATAAGCTTATATTTAACACAGCCTACCGTTTAGAATACCCGTTTGCATCCGATTTATGGGCTTCGTCCACGTGGCAAAGTATTTACCGAAATAAAGTGGCGGTTTATGGCAAACGCAAAGTGCAGGATTACCTGTTTCACCCGGAGTTCGAATTGTTCGATTTGGCAGCCGACCCCGACGAAATTCACAATCTTGCCAGCGATAAAAGTTATAAAGCGGTGTTAGATTCCATGCAAGAAAAACTCAAAACATTCCAACGCTCAACGTTCGACCCGTGGTACATTATGTGGAACCACGAATCGGTAATGCAAGGCACAGGTGTGGGGCTGTAATATGAAGATATTCAATTTCAAAGTGTTGTGCAAACATGTAATGCTTTTTGCTAAAAGCCGGTTTTGGTTTTTGTTTGCTGTTTTCGTCACATTGGCTGGATGTAAAACCGATATCGTACGGTGGAGACAAGAGCCTTGGGGCATGAGTCAAAACCGGCAGGTTTACCTTTATACCCTGACTAATAAAAATGGGATGGTTGTGAAAATGACAAACTATGGCGCGATAATCACCTCGATTATGGTGCCTGACAAACGCGGGAAATTGGAAGACGTGGTGCTTGGTTTCGATAATTTAAAGCAATATACCGAACCGAATCCGTGTTTTGGTGCCGTCATTGGCCGGTATGCCAACCGTATTAAGAATGCCACATTCACCATAAACGATTCGGTTTACCACTTAACTAAAAATGATGGAAACAATTGCAGTCATGGTGGTTACGAGTTTAATACTGCGGTTTGGTGGGCCAAAAAAATTGAAACAAAAGATGGTGCCGGTATTAAGTTCGGTTATATTTCTGCCGATGGTTCCAATGGATTTCCGGGCAATTTAAACGCCACCGTAACTTATCTGCTAACCGATAGTAACTCGGTGAATATCCATTACGAAGCCACTACCGATAAACCTACACATGTCAACTTCACTCAGCACAGTTATTTCAATCTTACGGGTTGTAATGAACCGGTTTATGGGCACTCTATACTGATTGATGCCGATAACTATACCGAAATAGACCAAGAAATTGTGCCCACCGGTGTAATTTCGACAGTGGCAGGCACGCTTTGGGATCTGACACGATTAACGCCAATTGGCGACAATATTCGCAAACTCGACTTTAACGGATACCATTATTGTTATGTGTTTAATAAAACCGCGGGGCAGCTTAAAAAGGTAATAGAAGTGGTTGAACCAAAATCGGGTAGGACGCTGGAAGTAAGCACGACGCAGCCCGGCGTTCAGTTCTATTCCGGCAACAGTATTCCCGACACCATTGTGGGCAAATACGGTATAACCTACAGGCCTCATATGGCGTTTTGCATAGAGACACAACATTTTCCCGACAGCCCGAATCACAGCAACTTTCCGTCTACATTATTATTACCGCAAGGAAAATACGACCAAACAGTGATTTACCATTTCGGGTTAATAAAAGAACCATTACAGGTAGTAAAGTGATGTAAAATTATTCTCAAATTCTGCAATTTTAAATCCCTGAATACAGTTGAGAAATTGTAGCATACATGCTATTAAATGTTAATGCGTAATTTCACCATTTCAAAGAACGAAATATTAAATCATTACAGTTCAATTATTATGAAAATCCAACGTTTTCTCTCTCTCTTTATTTTAATGAACCTCAGTTTTATGGTGTTTGGTTCGGCCATAAATAGTTACGATGTAGGACTCACGATTTCGAAAGTACGCACGGCCCGTTCGGCTGCCGGTACGCTTATTGTGGCCAGCAGTTTCGAAGGTACTGTTTTGGGTATTGGCTACGATGGTAAAATAATGTGGCAGAATAAATTGTCGGGCTACATGAACCACGACCTTTGGTGCGAAGATGTTACCGGCGATGGTATCGACGAAATATTTGCAGCCAACGCCGATGGTTCAATATATGCTATAAACGCCGATGGCACCGATTTGTGGCGGTTCAGACCAAATGAAGCCCCCATGTATTCGGTATGTGTAGTGCACAAAGCCGACGTGGCTTATGTGGTTTGCGGCGGATACGATAAAAATATTTACTATCTCAATGCCGATGGTTCGGTAAAAAGTACCCTGGCCTCCGGTACTTATTCGGTAAGTACATGGGTTACAGGAACAGCACCTGCAAAAACGCATATCCCTAATTTTATTCGTAAATGGAAAAAGCCGGATGGCTCCGAACAATTAGTGGTATGTGGTACTAATAACAGCATGCAGACCAACGGAAACGTGTATCTGTTTGATGTGTTGGGCGGCTTATCTACGTCGGCCCTTAGTGTAAATGTGGGTGAACCGGTGGGCGATATGCGCATTTTGGATGTAAACGACACCTTAAAGCAACAAATTTTTCTGGGTTCCAGCAGCCATTACCAGCAGTGTGCCGTAAGTCGTATAAATCCTGCGAAGGTGTCGGATAATAAGCAGATTATGAGTATCGGTGACTTAAAAGGGGCGACCAATGTATTTGGTTATCGGGTTAGTCAAATGGAGGTTATTCCCAATGGTGCCGAAAAACAGTATCTTGTACTTAGCGGACCGTTTGTTTTGTTAGTGCCTGTGAGTATGGATCTTACTAAAGCCGAAATTCTTACCTCGCCATGGGCCTACAACGACATGTGGAAAGACCCCGAAACAGGCAAAATAATATTGGCCAGTAACCAAAATGGTGGTAGCGAAATATATATTGTGGATGTAACGAGCGCAACATGGAAAAACGAGTTTAAAACCATGAAAAGCCCGGGTAAAATTGATGCAATACTCGCCAATACAGCCACGCTTAAAACCAATCTCAACAAATTCTCCAAACCATCATGGGAGCGGAATCCGATACCATCCTATTTGTTATACACGTCGGTGAGTGGTGTAAGTACTACGGCATACAAAACACCGGTATTCCTTAACCAACCATGGATGGCGAAAGTGCAGGATACGGCCTCTTGGCATCGTATGAGCATGGAAAATGTTAAATACCGGCTCAAAAAAGATACGCGTAAAACGTATTCATTGACCGAAAGTGCTGCCGTTAGTGGATTGACGACACAGTTTAATACCAATGGTATTGCCTATTGGGGTGGCCATGGCAACGACCCTTACTATTATAGCCTCGAGACATCGAAAAAAGTCATTGATTTCGCGCCCACCAAGATGAAGACATTGATTTATCCCGAGTTGGAAGATGAAAGCGATGATTTTAAATGGGTGCTTAACGACCTGTTTTATCCTATGGCTACTTACGGTCAAAATAAAAATCTAAAGCTGTTTATCCGCTCTAAAAATATATTCTGGATTGGAACCGCACATTTGCCCCTCTGGTCGAGGTTGAAATCGGGCGAATTTGCCAATGTTTTCGTGCCTGCAATGGAAGAAACAACCGATAAAACAATGGATTTGAGCCTCGCCGGCCGGGTTGGCATGTGGGCCAGTGGTGCTGTGGATAGTTGGGGATCGAGAGCTGTGCCCGACAATACAAGTTTCGACCGGTTGCGTCAGTTTTCCAGTCAGACATTAGACAACCATTTTCTACGGCAAATTGTGTATGCTTCGGCTTGTGGCGCACAGTATTTCGATAATTTCACCAAACCCGAGGTGTTTGAGACATTGCTTGCTAAGGGGGCGTTATTCGTACCCAAACGATCGGAAATTGTGAGTTTTTCGCCGGTTCATTTAAGCATGCTTGACCCCGATACGCATTTCATAGAAGATGGCACCGATGTAAAATGGCTTACCAATTATAGCAAAACGTTTGAAGATGCCAATGCTTTTGTGTTTAGCCGGATGAACGGCAGTTGGCCGGGAGCCGCTACTACCGATTGGGATTTTTCGCGGTATGCCGCCGGTGTAAAAGAACGTCGGCTTAGCTTTTTGCCATCGTATCCAAACGGTTTTGTAATGGTTACTCCGCCTCAGGAGGGCAAAAGTGCCGATCTTAATGCGGTTCGTGGCAAAATGGTCGATAGTTTGAACCCGATATACAAACACATTCTGAAAGAGTATTATACCGACGGTCATTACTACTATTCGGCCGATGGTTCAACCAAATACAATGCAAAAACGTACTATACCACTATTGCCGACGATATTAAAAATAGTACAGCACTTCTGCCGCTCACGGTGTCGGGCGGCGATGTCGCATGGGTGGTTGCGCAAACTTCGCCAACGCATTTGCGCCTTACGGTGGTCGATGGCGGATACCTTAACCCTTCGGCAAAAACAGCAAAAGTGACCTTCCACACGGCATCGCCCGTAAAAATGACGGATTTGCTGGATGGTAAAACGTTTAACGTTTCTGACCCTTCGATGGTGGAAGTGGATGTCCCTTGCGGGTTATTCCGGTTTATCGATATCGAGTTAGCCACGCCTTTAAAAGTATCCGACGGCCTGTCGCCTGTGACCAATACTGCCGAAAAGGGTAACGTGAATCTGTTTCCAAACCCGTTTAAAGACCATTTAAATGTGAATATTTCAGGAAAAGATTCGTATGATACACTCGAAATATTTGACGTTACCGGGCGTGTAGTTTGTTTCAAATCGTTGATTAACAGTAATAATTTTCAACTGAATAGTGAAATCGCCTGCCTTAAATCGGGTATATATACGCTGAAACTGGCTGGTAATTATTCTGCCATTACTCAAAAAATAGTAAAACAGTAGTTTTCTTAAACTATGGTTAAGGCATTGGCCGGGGCAGCTTTATGTTCCGGCCTTTTTTTGTTTTGTTGAACCGTTTTACCGGAATACCGGCCTTTTTGGCATTTTCTTTTGTAGTGTTGAAAGCTATTCCAAAGCCCCTTTTGCCGGTAGTATTTGATGTAATGAACCGTAATGGCGATTTGTGTGGCATATAAATTCGCTACTCGTGCATTTAGCCCATAAAAATCTCGGCACATTGATAGGATAAATATGCGTTATTATGGGGTAATTCTCTGTAATGACTACGTTAAACTAATCCGTTATTTTGTATTTAAAATAATCTCATATTATGGAATTTGCATTTTTGCCGCTTGCATTGGTTTTAGTCGCCAGTATTTTTCAGGGATCGTTCGGTTTAGGAATGAAATTTATGGCGCCTCTCAAATGGGAAGCCTGGTGGTTGGTTCATGCCACAGTAGCCATGTTTTTGCTGCCCATGGCCTGGGCGCTGATTGTTGTCCCCCATTTGTTTTCGGTAATTGCTTCGGCACCAACTGAAGCCATATTAGCAGGTATGTTATTTGGCCTTTTGTGGGGCATTGGTGGCATCCTTTTCGGCAAAAGTATTCCTTACATTGGTATATCGCTAACATACGGCATTGTAATGGGTTTGTGTGCGGCGGCCGGGAGTTTAATCCCGTTCTTTTCTAAAGAAAACGCCACACAATTACCCTCGTTTCCATATATTTTGGGTGGTGTACTGGTGATGTTAGTGGGTGTAGCTATTACCGCATATGCTGGTATTCAAAAAGATAAAGCGTCGAAAGAAGTGAAGGCAGCCGGATTTAATTTAAAAGCCGGGTTATTCATTGCTGTGTTGAGCGGGTTTTTATCGGCGTTGCTAAGCGTAGGTTTCGACAATGGAGGTCCTATAGGCAAACTGGCTCTGCAGGCCGGCGCACTCGAACGCAACAGCAGTCTGGCCATTTGGGTTGTAGTACTGTGGGGTGGTTTTATAATGAACGCCGGATACGCTGTATTTTTGCTTTTCAAAAACAAAACATGGCATTCGTTTAAAGTCGCAAAATCAGGAAAAGCCTACATGTGGGCTATTCTGGCATCCATATTCTGGTTTGGTGCACTTGGCATTTATGGTCAGGGTGCTACACTGATGGGCGAAATGGGTTCGGTTGTAGGTTGGCCTATTTTGCTGGGTGTTTCGCTTATTGTAAGTAACATATGGGCCTATTTAAATAACGAATGGCAGGATGCCAAAAAATCATTTATGTGGTTGTTAGGCGGTTTGTTTGTACTTATTATTGCCACAATTATACTTGGTTATTCAAATGGTGTCGCTTAATTGCGGTTCAACCATAACAATATTATATCCGTCAAAAGATTAAAAAGATGAAGATTAAATCGATTGAAAGCTTTGTTCTTTCCGATAAACTAAAGGAGAGTTTTTATTTTTCGCAATGGGAATATTCCGAACGGCGCATTTGCATCGTAAAGGTTACTTCCGATACCGGCCATGTGGGCTGGGGCGAAGGATACGGACCGGCCGGGGTGATACGTGCAGGTATCGACCACTTGTCGCAGTTTATTATCGGAATGAACCCTTTAGAGACTGAAACGATATGGGAAACAATGTACCGTCGCACGCTGGATTATGCCCGCCGGGGCATTCTTGTTTCGGCTATTAGTGCCATTGATGTGGCCATGTGGGATTTGAAAGGTAAAATAATGGCACAGCCGGTTTACCTGCTTATGGGTGGTAAAAAGCGCGAAACGATTACCCCGTATGCTACCGGATTGTATTTTACCAATTGTCCGAATTTGGCCGATAAACTCTGCGACGAAGCCCTTTTGTATGCCAAAATGGGATTCAAAGCCATGAAAATGAAAGTAGGACTTGGCATAAAAGAAGACATTGAAATTGTACGTCGTATTCGCGAAACCATTGGTGAAGATTTGGAATTAATGGTCGATTCGAACCATGCATACAATCTTCGCGAATCGGTTCAGCTATCAAAGGCCATAGAACAATACAATATTGGTTGGTTCGAAGAACCTGTTTCGCCCGAATTTTACAACCAATATGCCGAGTTGCGTACCAAAACATCTATTCCAATTGCGGGTGGCGAATGCGAATACCTCCGATACGGTTTTCAGGCATTGCTGAGTGCCAATGCGGTAGATATTATTCAGCCCGATATTTGTGCCACCGGTGGTTTGTCCGAAGCAAGACGTATTGCCACCTTAGCTTCGGTTTATGGGGTGGAGGTGGTTCCTCATTCGTGGGGAACCGGTATTGCGTTATCGGCAGCGGCTCATTTTATTACGAACCTTGAGGTTGTGCCGGGCCGTATGAATCCAAAACCTTGTTTTATGGAGTACGACCGCTCGGAAAACGGCTTGCGCGACGAGCTGACACATAATTCCATTGTTTTTGAAAATGGATTGATTACGTTGGGCGATGCACCCGGGTTGGGATTTGAGTTTAATGAAGATGCTTTACACAAATACGCATTAAAAGACAAATAATGAATTTCGGATATAAAAAACTATATATTGGCGGCGAATTGCGCGATGCAATTTCCGGAGCCAAAAAAGAGGTCATTTGCCCTGCAACTCACGAAGTGGTGGCCGAAGTGGCATGGGCCGGTGTGGCCGATGCCGAACTGGCACTCGCAGAGGCACAAAAGGGATTTAAATACTGGTCGAAACTCTCGCTTGGCGAACGTACCAAATGGATGATGAAACTTCGCGAAGAGGTGCTCAAAAACGACGATTTACTCCGCAAAGCCGTGGTAATGGAAATGGGCAAATCGTACGATGCCGCATGGGAGGATATTGAAGCCATTGTAAACGGCCTGGAGTTTTATCCCGGTGCCATGCGCAACATGCACGACGAAATTATCCCCGATCTCGAAAATACGCACCGTCATAAAATGGTGAACCAACCGGCGGGTGTGGCGGTGGCTTACTTAGCATGGAACTTTCCGTTGCTGAATGTGGGGTACAAAATTGGTCCGGCATTGGCGGCCGGTTGCGCCATCATAATCAAACCATCGGGACTTACGCCGCTGTCGTCGTACGTCTTCGGCGAAATTCTTCACAGTATCAACTTCCCGGCCGGGGTTATTAACTTTATCTGCGGTCCGGTAAACGAAGTGGCCACGACACTTACTACCAGCAAAATAACCAAAGTCATTACAATGATTGGTTCAACCGCATCGGGTCGTCAGGTTATGGCCGATTCAACCACATCGGTTAAGCATGTCAGCATGGAGTTAGGCGGCAATGCGCCGTTTATTGTGTGCGAAGATGCCGATATCGACTTAGCTGTAAATATTGGCATTGCGCTTAAATATGGCAATTGCGGCCAGATTTGTGTGTCGCCAAACCGGTTCATAATACATGAAAAAGTATATGCCGAATTTTTACAAAAGTTTATAGCCAAAGCCAAAACAGTAAAGGTGGGCTTTGGGCTCGACGAAAAACCGGATATGGGTCCGTTGGTTACTTCGCGCGACCGCGACCGTATTCTTAAAATGGTGGCCGACGATGTGGCCTCTGGTGCAAAACTCGAATTGGGTGGTGGAATACCTGCCGGCAAAACGGCGGGTAATTTCATCGAACCGACTATTATTACGGGGCTTACTACCGAAATGCGTTGTTTCCGCGAAGAGATATTCGGTCCTGTGGCGGCCATGATGACGTTCAAAACCATCGAAGATGCCATTGAATTGGGTAACGATACCGAATATGGTCTGGTGTCGTATCTGTTTTCGACCAACGAAAAATCAATACGTTTGCTTTCTGAGGCGTTAGATTTTGGCGAAGTACAGGTGAATGGCGTAAAATATGCTATATACTTGCCTCATGGTGGGATGAAAGAGAGTGGTATCGGGCACGATTGCTCGTATCTTGCGCTCAACGACTATCTTGTTAAGAAGCGTATTACTATAGCATTATAAAACTAAAATATTACTATGCAACCTATTGCACAACGGGCCATGACGCCCGATATTATTAAACGAATAGACGATGCAGGCATTATTGCCGTATTGGTTATCGACGAATTGAAACATGCTGTACCGGTAGCGAAAGCACTTTTGGCTGGTGGTGTTGATGCCATCGAACTTACTTTGCGCACACCGGTAGCCATGGATGCTGCCGCAGCGATTAAAAGCGAAGTACCCGAAATGACACTTGGCTTTGGCACCGTACTCGCTGTGGATCAGGTAAAAGCGGTGGTAGTTGCGGGTGCCGATTTTGCTGTGGCGCCGGGTTGTAATCCCCGTGTTATTGCCGAAGCGCAACGGTTGGGGTTGTCGTTTGCCCCCGGTATTATGACACCCAGCGATATTGAGATTGCTGTTGAACAAGGTTGTCGCGTATTAAAGTATTTCCCCGCCGAAACATCGGGCGGCATGGAGCATCTCGTAAACATGGTGGCACCGTATAACTACCTCGGCCTGACATTTATTCCGCTTGGAGGTTGTAACATGGAAAATGCCGGTTCATACCTTTCGTCGCCGCTTATTACGGCCATTGGTGGCTCGTGGGTCGCAAAACAGGCACTCATCAGAGCCGAAGCATGGGATGCCATTACAGCCAACGCAAAAGAAATACGCGATTTAATTCTGAAAATCAGAGCCGCAAAATAGTGTGCCAATACGTAAAAGTTTATAACCGATAATTCAAAAAATATTAGATGAAAACAATAGTAACCTTTGGTGAAATCATGGGCCGCATGGCCTCTCCCGAGAATTTGCGTTTACGTCAGACCCGCAACCTCGAAGTAACATATGCCGGCGCAGAGGCCAGTGTAGCTGCTTCTATCTGCAATTTTGGTGGTTTAGCCCGCTATGTCACCGCGCTGCCAAAACATGTTCTGGCCGAAGCCACAATGGACTCGGTTCGTGCTTTAGGTATTGATACACAGTATGTTTTGCGAACCGACAAGGGGCGTTTGGGATTGTATTTTCTCGAAACAGGTGCTAATCAACGACCCAGTAATGTAATTTACGACCGCGAAGATTCGGCTATTGCCATTACGCAGGCCGATAAGTACAACTGGGATGCTATCTTCGCTGGTGCACAATGGCTACATTTAAGCGGCATTACCCCGGCATTATCTAAAAATGCGGCCGAAGCCACTTTAATGGCGGCTCAAAAAGCCAAACAAGCCGGTGCAATGGTGTCTATCGACCTTAATTTCCGTGGAAAACTATGGAATTGGGATGAAACCAAAAAGGCCCGCACACTGGCGGGTGAAATAATGAAAGGTATTCTGCCTTTTGTAGATGTGGTAATAGCCAACGAAGAAGATTGCAGCGATGTGCTGGGTATTAAAGCCGGCGATACCGATGTGCATTCCGGTTCTCTCGATACCTCACGTTATCCCGATGTGGCCCGCAAAGTTGTGGCCATGTTTCCTAATGTAAGCAAAGTAGCCATTACCCTGCGCGAAAGTTACTCTGCCTCGCACAATAACTGGGGCGCGATGTTGTACGATGCCACTGCTGGCAATGCGGTATTTGCGCCGCTCGATGCCGATGGCAACTATCAATCGTACGAAATAAAAAATATTGTAGACCGTGTTGGCGGAGGTGACGCGTTTGCCGGCGGTTTAATTTTTGCACTCACCACGCCCGAATTGAGCGATGCACAAACGGCACTCAAATTTGCTGTGGCCGCTTCGTGTCTCAAACACTCTATAAAAGGCGATTTTAACTACTCCACACGTGCCGAAGTAGAAGCGCTCATGGGTGGTTCGGCATCTGGTCGGGTTGTGCGATAATTGTAAGTATACACATAGAGCGTAGATTAGGAAATAGGGTTAAATTTTTTGGACAGTATCGGGCGAAACAATGGCAACATCGGTTTCGCCTGCATACATCCAAAATGCATCAGTCAAATTCTTTTATTTATATTGAACCGCCAATATTGCCTTTCTGGTATTGAACCGGAAATGAGCGGCTTGCGTCTGCCGGCTGTGGCGAATTATTGTTAGCCAAACCGGTGGAAAAGGATGACCTGTTAGCATCCAATGTCAAAACCCGTTTCTTGTGTACGCTCCGGCCAAAAAAGCCAATGGAACGCCACGGGTTATTTTGTCGGTACAAAGTGCAAGTACAAAGTTCAACTGCCCGAATAACCACCAGGGCCGAACACAAATCGTTGTAGGCCTGAATGGATAAGTACTTTTGAATTTAAATGGACATAACCATTTGGTAGTCCGTTTCCGAAATTATCAATTTGCACGAAATCCGTCGAAGGTTTGTGTTTTAAAGTTAAAAGGGCCCGGCAATGTGCATACATGATAACTGAACATAAAGTAAACTTTGTATAGAATTAAACTATAAATGAACGTAAATGGAGCTGACTTACAAGATTCGTATGGCTGCAAACAATGCTTTTGTAGTATCTTGTAACTGTAAACTTGCAATTAATAATAAAATGAAGAACAAATTCGTAACGCTTATTATGCTGTCATTGTGCATTGTGCAATGGTCAGTGGCTCAAAACGATTGGGAAAACGAGCATGTGTTCGAAAAGAACAAACTAAATGCGCGGGTGCCGTCTTATTCGTACCTCAATGCCAACGATGCCCTTGCCGGAAACCGCGATTTGGCCCGTGTGAAATCGTTGAACGGCATTTGGAAATTCAACTTTGTGGATAAATCCGAAAATAGGCCTACCGATTTTATGGCCAAAGATTTTAAAGGGTCGGGATGGAATGACATTGAGGTGCCGTCGAATTGGGAGTTAAAGGGTTATGGACAACCTATTTATACTAATATTGTGTATCCGTTTACACCCAATATTCTCGATACTTCATTACATTTCGACTGGCGCGGTCCACAGCCGCCGGTTCCACCCAAAATATACCGCGACAATCCCGTGGGCAGCTATTTCCGCGATTTCGACGTGCCGCAGGATTGGGCCAATCAATCTATTATTATTCATTTTGGCGGGGTGACTTCGGCCTTTTATATTTGGGTAAATGGCAAGGAAGTGGGTTATAGTCAGGGAAGTTGCCTGGCGGCGGAATTCGATATTACCGATTTTGTAAAGCCGGGATCCAACCGTGTGGCGGTACAGGTATTTCGCTGGAGCGATGGTAGTTATCTCGAAGATCAGGATATGTGGCGCTTAAGTGGCATTCATCGCGAGGTGTTGCTTATGGCTCAACCCAAAATAGCACTCAACGATTTTTTTGTGCGAACCAAGTTCGATGCGTCTATTCAGGATGCGAAATTGGAAATCCGTCCTTCGGTGTGGGTTAAAGAAAATGCAGATAAACTCAAAGGTTGGACTATTTCGGCACAGTTATTCGATGCCGGTAAAAACAAGGTGTTGGCTGAACCACTTACGGCATCGGTCGAAAAAATTTACAACGAACGGTGGCCACAACGCGATATTACAAAGTTTGCCATGATGGAGGCCAATATCCGTTGCCCGCGCAAATGGTCGGCCGAAGACCCTTATCTGTACACGTTGGTTTTTTCGGTATTGAACCCACAGGGCGAAATTGTAGAGTCTCGAAGTCAAAAAATTGGATTTCGCAAAGTAGAATTTAGTAAAAATAACGAACTGTTAGTCAATGGTAAAGTGGTAGAAATTATGGGGGTGAACCGCCACGACCACCATCCGGTTAAAGGCAAAGCCCTTTCGCGTGAGGATTTGCGCCACGACGTAAAAGCTATGAAACAGTTTAACTTTAATGCGGTTCGCACCTCGCACTATCCCAACGATCCTTATTTTCTGGAGCTTTGCAACGAGTACGGGCTGTATGTAATGGACGAAGCCGATGTAGAATGTCACCATCTTGGTAGTTATATTCCGCAGCAGCCATCGTGGGCAGCACCCATTATGACCAGGATTATCCGAATGGTAGAACGCGATAAAAATAATCCGTGTATTATTTCATGGTCGCTGGGTAACGAGAGTGGCACAGGTCCCGCGTTTGCAGCGGCTGCCGGGTGGATTCGCGATTTCGATCCGTCGCGGTTCATCCATTACGAAGGAGCTCAGGGCGACCCCACCGATCCGCATTACGTGGAAGGTGCCGGAAACGAAATAGGCAATTGGCCTGCAATGGCCAACCCCGACGATCCAGATTATGTGGATGTAATAAGCCGTATGTATCCGGATTTGAGTCAGTTAGTAAATATGTCGAACAGCGCACACATTACCCGTCCAATAGTGATGTGCGAATATCTGCACGCTATGGGCAATTCGATTGGCGGATTGAGTGACTTTTGGGATGAGATACGTGCAAGACCAAACTTAATCGGGGGCTTTATATGGGATTTTAAAGATCAGGGCTTAATAAAGAACGATGCCAACGGAAAGCCATTTTTTGCCTATGGTGGCGATTATGGCGATATTCCCAACGACCAGAATTTTTGCCTTAATGGTGTGTTTGCAGCCGATCTTACACCAAATCCGCATGCCTACGAATGTAAATACATATTTCAACCCGTGGTGTTCGAAGCCGAAAATATCGAAAAACAGCAGGTTCGTATCATCAACCGGTTTGTTTTTTCTAATTTGAACCAGTACGAGATTCGTTGGCAACTTTCGGAAAACGGAAAAACCCTCCAATCCGGGTCATTATCGCCACAAAATATCGAGGCCGGTGCATCGGCTGCTGTTACAATACCCTTTAAAGGTGTAAAATTCAACGAAAACGCCGAATATTGGTTAACGCTGTCGTTAAACGAAAACGCCGACCGCCTCTGGTGTTCGAAAGGTTTTGAGGTAGCACATGAACAGTTGCTTGTAAAATCCCGTAACAATCCCGAGGCTTATGTATCGGGTTCAACCGAAAAAATAAGTGTCGACAGTTCGGGCGATGGCATTGTGGTGAGCGGTAAAATGTTTTCGGCCACAGTCTCTAAAGCAACCGGCGAAATGGTGTCGTACAAGCTTAACGGCAGCGAACAACTGATGTCGCCGCTGAAACCTAATTTCGATAGGCCATCGATAGATAACGATATTCGTGGTGCCAATTCCCGCGATATGACTGCCTCGCGCAAGGTTTGGGCCAATATGGCAGAAACGCTTAAAACCAACGGCGTAAAAGTCGTATCGCAAAGCGATAGATCGGTTGAAATTAGTGTGGACCGGTCGAAAAAAGGGGTTAATCTTGCACTGCTGTATACCGTATATTCCGATGGTACCGTGGGGGTTAAAATGGATCTCGATGCCGATTCCTCAATGCCCGATTTGGTGCGTATAGGCCTTACGATGGGCATTCCACAGGATTTGACACAAACGATTTATTATGGTCGCGGGCCTTGGGAAAACTATCGCGACCGGATGCATAGTGCCGTTGTGGATGAGTATACAGCCAAAACCGATGCGTTGTTTTACAACTACCCCGTACCGCAGGAAACGGGGAACCACACCGATACCCGTTGGGTTCAGTTTACAAAAGAGAGCAAGAAGTCGGGTTTGGTATTTTCCGGGTCTCCTGTATTTGCCTTTTCTGTTTGGCCTTATTCGGCACAAAATATCGACAAAGCGCAACATCCGTACGATTTAAAAGCACAAGGTTTTTATACTTTAAACATCGACCTGGCACAAACTGCTTTGGGCGGAACCTTGTCGGCACGCTTACCACAATATTTACTTTCTGCCGGAAAATATAGTTTTGAATTCAGATTTGGCCCGCTTGGGAAGTAAGCGATGACATAAAATGAACAAACAATAGTAGAAAGGCCCAATATCTTAATTAGATCTTTGGG
>QKHT01000100.1 GCA_003249935.1 Bacteroidota bacterium | reverse complement strand
ATGTGAGATATAATTTAACAACCCCATATATCGTCCTTTATAAAAAGCATACTGTTTAGTAATGTTCATTAATTCAATACATTATAATAACTTAACGAACTATTGTAACCACAAAAGCGCAAAATAAACGCTGCTGCGCTTACCGAAATGGTGCCGTTGGCGGTGTTGTATGCCAAGATGTTGCCGGGTTCGTCCTCGTTGGTAGCCTTCCAGACTACCTTAGCCGCACCATCGGCATCGAAGGCTTGCGCACTTAATTTTGACCAGAGATTTTGCCGAAGGCATCCCTATGGGAAAAAAGATTGAGAAAAGGGATTGGCTGGCGCACGAGTAAAGTATCAGCTCACTGCCAATAGCAAAAAGTTTACCGCAAAGTTAAATAAGGAAAGGCTACCGCTGTTAAATACGGTTGTGCAGTTTCCTTTATAACCATTCTGCCGATTCTCCGAATCTTTGTTTTGTTAGGTGCTGCCATGATGCGGCTACCAATCTGTCGCCTCTCTGAGGCTGGGGTTGGCGATTTTATTATGGCCAATGGTTGTTAATGCCTGAATAACGTTGGCCAAATCGATGCCTTTGGCTCTATCCTTTTAATCACCATTCCACGAGAGCCACATTCGGCATCTTTATAATACACCTTTAAAAGTTTAACACACGTGTTGGCATTGTTTATTCCCCACCTTTTGTCAGGAATGTTTTCTGTGAATTTTTTCATTGGGTTAAGGTTTTCATCGATATGTATGGCCATAGCCATTACAGCATCGAACGATACACCATTTTCATTCCGCATTTTTTTTGCAAACCGAATCAATTCATGATTTCTGTAAGGGTTAAATACTGTTATTTTTTTCCAATCCTTTATTCTATTGTTCAGTCAATGGCGTTTTATGCGTTTAAGCAGGTTCAAAACCATATTACCAACTGATTGGTCTGTAGTCTTTCAGGAATTTGCCACACCAATGTTTTCCGGTGTTTATCCCGTCGAACAACGGATCCATTACTCTCGCTGCACCGTCCACAATATCCAAAGGTGGTTGAAAATCGTGCGTTTCGGCTTTCCGTTTGGCCAATTCCACAGGATCTTCATCCGTTACCCAGCCTGTATCCACCGCATTGGTGTAAATGCCATATTTCACCAAATCGGCCGACGATGTAAGGGTCATCATGTTTAATGCCGCCTTGGCCATATTGGTATGCGGGTGGCGCGGTGCTTTTTGATATTCGTGAAATTTGCCTTCCATGGCCGACACATTAATAATGTGTTTCATACCTGTATTCTCTTTTTTCATCAAATTTACCAACCGATTGCAGAGTACAAAAGGTGCTACCGAATTAACCAATTGCACTTCCAGCATCTCATTGGTATGAATTTCGCCTAACTTCAACCGCCAACTGTTCGTTTTTCTCAAATCAACCTGCTGCAAGTCTGCGTCCAATTGGCCAGTCGGAAAAACTTCCTCAGTATTTAACGAATGATCAATGGTATAAGGTATTTGCGACAATTTTGCAGATGCGCTCAACCCAATGCCAACCTGATTGCCATGCCACGACACCGGCAGGTTTTTGTTGTCGTTTTCGGCTTTTGCGCCAAATATACCTAACTCCCGCAAGCAGGCCACGTGATCTTCCAAAACAGTTTGTGCCGCAGATGGCAGTTCGGCAATATTACACTCCTCATTCGGCAACAAATGCTCATAAAACCCGGCCGGCCGCCTTACGGTTTGTGCAGCATTGTTAATTAATACATCCAATCTGTGGTACCGGTGTTCGATATAGTTGCAAAATATTTCCACGCTTGGAATATGCCGCAAATCCAATCCATGTATTTTAAGGCGATGTCCCCAGGTTTCAAAATCCGGTTCTTTGGCATATCGCAAAGCCGAATCAACCGGAAAGCGCGTAGTGGCAATCACCGTGGCACCTGCGCGCAACATCATTAAGGTAATATGGTAACCTATTTTTAGGCGTGAACCTGTAACTAAAGCTACTTGTCCGGTAAGATCGGCTGTTTGAAACCGCTTGGCATAGTTAAAATCGCCACACGATTTGCACATGGTGTCGTAAAAGTGATGCAGCACATTAAATTCTGCCTTGCACACATAACAATTGCGTGTTGATACGATTTGATCTGCCGGTCTGTTTTCATTCGCATTGGACTCAATCATGAGTGGGGCCACAAAAACGGATGCCTCTCGTGCACTGCGAATGCCGGTTTTGTTTCGGGCATGTTTTTCCTTTTCGGCGGCTTTTCTTTTGGCGGCCTTTTTACCATCTTTTTTGCTTTGGGCAAACTCTTCCCTGTGCGGACGCGACAACCGGCCTGCTTCGGTAAGCAACATAATTCTTTTATCCTCCCCGAGTTCAAATAATTGGGTCGTGTCGCTGTTTAATCTCTCAAGAATTGATATACACTCATCTATCTGTTCTTGGCTTAATTTACTTTTTTCTTTTTCGATATCCATTTGTTTTCATGCATTTTATCGTTCACAGGTATAAGAAACCCGGCATGCCGGAAGTTGTTATCCCAGCCAAAGGCCAATACATCGCTGTTTATCTTCGGAAGTGATCACTCTGTTTTTCGGCGATAAAAGTAATCATTTGTTTACACTCCTTAGCGAAACCAACCTGCTAATTCGCTCTGCTTTTAGAATAAGCTCCCTGCCGGATTATCAATGAATATACCCGGCTTTAGTTGGATCATCACACCATATTTTAATTAAAGCAATAACAACATCAGGCAATTTTAACACCAACATCGGTTCAATTTTGTATTCGCTCTTATTACATCCGTTCAATCTCCTCTTTTACAAACTCGGCAATATCCATAAAATTGGTTTCGAGCAGCAGCATGTGGTTCATAAAAAAGGTAAAAATCGCTTCGTGGTATTTTTCCTGCAAGTAATCGACGTTATGGAGCCTGCAATAGGCACGGGCTACCGGTTTACCATCGTCGAGGGTGTAAAGGAAGTCCCAAATTAAAACACCTTCGAGCCCCGATTCGAGAATATTGCGATACTTTTCGATAATTTCGTAAACATCGAGGCGCAGTTCCTCGTTCTTGTGGTTGACTTCGAGTATCACGTCGGCATGTTTTCGGGTAGCATCGAACTTTAGCTGCACATGGCGGATTTTGGTATTGTACAACATCCACATGGGTTTACGATGCAGCAAAGCCGGTTGGTTTTCGCACCACAAGCCAAAATTTGTCCAGAATGTTTCTCTCAATTGCTGCGTCTGTTCTTTCGAAAACATGATCTATTTTTTTGCAAAGGTATTTAACAATCAGAATTATCTAAATTTGCAGCATCAAAACCAGCTTTTTTTTGATGCCTTTGCGGGTATTTTTATAAAAAACAACACAATTTAATGGCCGGAATTTATCTTCATATCCCCTTTTGCAAAACCATTTGTGGTTATTGCGACTTCTACTCACTCACCCGTCTCGGCCGAATGGACGAACTGGTGGATGCCATTGTTAAAGAGATGGCCATACGACAAAACTACCTGAAAGGCGAAAACGTCGACACCATTTATTTTGGTGGCGGAACCCCGTCGCTCCTCAACAGTGGCCATTGGCACAAAATTTTCGATGGGTTGAACCGCCATTTCACCATCGATGCCGGGGCCGAGATTACGATTGAGATGAACCCCGACGACTGCACCGATAGTTACATTGAGATGATTAGCGCACTGCCGGCCAACCGCGTGAGTCTGGGCATACAATCGTTCCGCGATGAATTGCTTATTTACATGGGGCGCAGGCACAATGCCCGGGCGGCCAGAGTTGCAGTAAAAAAGCTACAGCATGCCGGTTTCGATAACATAAGCATCGATCTTATTTATGCCCTGCCCGGACAAACCTTCGAAATGTGGACCGAAGACCTTGCCGAAGCGGTAAGTATGGGGGTTCAGCACATATCAAGCTACCATTTAGGTATCGAAAAGGGAACGCGGTTCCACAAGTTGCACAAAGAAGGTAAATTGCCCGAAGCCGACGAATCGCTGAGCGAGATGATGTTTTTGCACCTTCACAATACCTGCGAAGCCAACGGATTTGAGCATTACGAGATTTCGAACTTTGCAATAGCAGGCCTCTACAGCAAGCACAATTCGGCCTATTGGCAACGCAAAGCGTATTTGGGTCTGGGGCCTTCGGCACACTCGTACAACCTCGATTCGCGCCACTGGAATGTGAGCCATCTGGAACG
>QKHT01000002.1 GCA_003249935.1 Bacteroidota bacterium | reverse complement strand
GTATTTAATTGCTGAAGGGGCGTGCCATCGAAATATTTAGAATTATCGAATTTGTGAAAGAGCTTAGCCAAAAGGTCTAAATGATTGCGAACAATAATCAGCGATTCGGCAATGTCTTCAAAATTATCTTCGTCGCCTTTGTTGTATTTGGCCAATGCAAGGTTCATCTGTTTTTTTATGCCGATGTAATCCACCACCAACCCCTTGTTTTTTCCTTCGAATTTTCGGTTGACCCTCGAAATGGTTTGAATTAAATTGTGTTGCTGTATCGGTTTGTCGATGTAAATAGAATCTAAGAACGGAACATCGAAACCCGTTAACCACATATCTATTACAATGGCAATTTTAAAATTCGACTTTTCGTTTTTGAATTGGCGATCCAATTCTTTACGTTGTTCTTTTGTGCCCAACAAATCGTACATTTCTTTTGGATCATCCTGCCCCCTGGTGGCAATGAGTTTAATCTGGGTGGGGTGAAGCTGCCGGGTGGAATGTAGCTCCAGATGCATGCCTCTATATAAGTAAGCAATATGATTCTTTGGCAAATTAGCTTTCGCCGGATTATTCAAAATATACCTAACCGCATTATTAAAATGAACCTCGTCTCTTATGAATCTATCCCAATATTCAGGCATCCAAAACTCCTTGGCACCCGAATCAATTCCCAGATTAAATTTTTTATTGTTGGCCAATGCCCATTTCCCGGTAAAGGATTTCCATGAATAATTTTGGTCAAGTCCGATTTAGCTTTTATTAAAACATGAACGTGGTTGGGCATAATTGACCAAGCCAATAAATTATATTTATCGCCATCGTGATGCAAAAAAGCTTCCTGAACCACCTGAGCCATTTCTCTATTGCCTAATGCACAACATCCTAATCCCTTATCGAGCCAATATTCATATTTCTTTCTTTTCTCCAGGTCGCGCTTTTCGCCTGTAAGTTGGTTTATCTCTTTCTCTATTTCCTTTAAAACGTCCTGTGGCAAGCTATCGGCTAAGCGGAATGTAATGGACTGGATTAACCCAACTTTATTTCTATGTGGTAAATTTCCGCTGTGCCACTCTTCGGGATAGCCGAAGCTTTTGGTAAAATACTGTGCGTAGTTGGTTGCTTCTATTTGCTCGAAACTGGAGTTTCGAACCCCCAGGTATGCAATAATGTATTTATACAACTCGTAGGCAATTTCGCGCGTACTGCACACAAACATGGCTTTACCTTTTACGGTTGAACCCTCCGAAAGTCTGCATTCGTAATGGTTTACGAAATCTTCTGCAACTGCTTTCAAACGGTCGGGGTCGCCAATAATGGCATACATCTGTGCCATTTCCTTTTTGCTTTGCTCAATCTGATTTTCGTTGCTTCCAATTTCAGCACACTTTGCATAGTATTCTTCTATCTCTTTGAGTTTGGCATTATTCAACAATACACGTGCAGCTCTTCCTTCATATACAATACGCACTGTAATTTCATCTCTTACCGATTCGGTCATGGTATAGGCATCTACAACCTTACCAAATACATCGAGTGTTGCATCGATTGGCGTGCCGGTAAAGCCCACAAATGTGGCATTGGGTAACGAATCGTGTAAGTATTTAGCAAAACCAAATGTTTTCGTAACACCTCTTTCGCTAACTTTTATTTTTTGATCTAAATTCACCTGACTGCGATGTGCTTCATCCGAAATGCAAATCACATTGTTTCTATCAGTCAGCAGTTCGGTATCTTCGGTAAACTTATGAATGGTGGTTAAGAAAACACCGCCACTCTGCCTGCCTTGAAGCAACGCTCTTAAGTTGGCCC
>QKHT01000014.1 GCA_003249935.1 Bacteroidota bacterium | reverse complement strand
CATCGCGGCGGTATTATGGTAGAAATTGATTGCTTCGGATTTGGAAAGCCGCATCGCGGTGATATTATGGTATTGTTTTGCATCAAGGCAAAATGAAAATCCCGGCATCCGGCTTTTGTTTTTGTGCAAATATGCAGCGGCATATCTATTCTTTTTAGCCGCATAGCGGCGGTATTATGGTAGCATATGATTGCATCGGATTTGGAAAGCCGCATTGCGGCGATATTATGGTATTGTTTTGCATCAAAGCAAAATGAACAACCCGGCAGCCAGCCACGATGCGGCTATTGTTTCATTGGGAAATCGCTTTCCTGTTGGCCATTGCGGAACTTCCGCATGCGTGAATTTGTTCCGGTTTTTATTTCGTGTTGGTCTTTTTCTGCCGATATATTGCCCCTACGTGACAAGGGTTTTCCTGCTAACGTTCTTTTTTGGAATAATCGAAGACAAATAATTATGCGGCCATACGTTGTTTACCGTCTCCGGTTTTTGGTTAATTCGAAAGGGTTCTTAATACCTTTATACATTTATTCTGAACCAAAGCCCCCCTGCTGTATGGGTTTGTATGGCTGCATTTAACTAATTCACACCACTTTCTGGCTTCTTTAGTGTAAAAATGTTTTAATTAATGCCATTATGTGTTTGTATTGTTTGGGTTAATAAAGTATTTTTGATGCCTGAAATTATTTAATTTATAAATGATGAAAAAGTTTGTTTTACCCTTAATAGCATTGCTATTAGTTACAAGTTCTGTTAAGTTGCATAGTCAAAGCAGTTTATCCCTGGCATCGGAAGTAAGTATTGTCCCCGGCGATTCCGTAAGTGTCAATTGCGCACAAGAGTGGGTTAAATTGAATAAGGTTCTTCCCGAAGATCTTACGGCGGTTCGGTTTTTAAATAATGATACCGGTTTTGTGGCCGATGCCTACGGTGTTTTGTACAAAACCACCAATGCCGGCAAAAATTGGAAAAGCGTTGGTAATACTGGTGGAAAGGTGAAAGCGATCTGTTTTGTAAGCAAGACCGTGGGATTTACCGTAGGTTTCAAGGGGGTGTTTAAAACCATTAATGGAGGAAATACCTGGACCCCGATACTCCAAGACCAATTACAGTTGGCCTATGGCATTTGTTTCCCCGATTCGGTGCACGGTTATTTGGTTAGCACTTTAGGTAATGTGTTTAAAACTTCGGATGGTGGTAATTCGTGGACACCTTATAATTGTGGTACGAATCTGCACTTAACGGGCGTAAGTTTTGCCGATGCGTTAAACGGCTGTGTAATCAGTCCCCAGGGGGCATTTTTTACCCACGATGGCGGATTGACATGGGAAGAACGGTTAAGTGGAAGCAATGCTTTAATTGCCGTTTCATATCCATCGGCAAAGGCATGTTATGTTGCCGGTGTGAACACCTTTTTTAAGAGTGTGGATTCGGGCCTTACATGGAAGACAACTACGCCACCGAGAGACTCTGTGTATTCGATGAGTTTTTTGAATGATTCTTTTGGTTATGCTGTGGGTTCGGTGGTTCGTTATGGTACGAAGGATGGTGGCGAAACATGGTACGACAGTGAAGAGACGCGCGACGGTCTTGAGGATGTAAATTTCGCGAAAGGTAAATGTTATTGCGTTGGACATACGGGCACCATCTATAAACTGGACGTGATGGGTAGTTTTAAATGGTCACCGGCCAAATATGTCAATAATATATACATCCAAAATCCTACATTCAAACCCGATAAAACAACCACTTACAAAGTAACCTACACTTCGTTGGATGGTTCTGTTACCACCGATTCGGTAAAAGTGGTTGTAAAACAATATGTCTCTAATTCAAAACATCTTTATCAATCAATATGTGGCGGCACGGTAAATATTCAAATGCCAAAACTCTATTGCATCGATATCGACAAGTATCCTAAAGGTACCAATTTTGATGATCCGGTTTATAATGGGGTGGGTGTGCCTGATGCCATTAACTTAAGTACAACTCACTTTAAATATAAGTGGAGCCCGGCCAATGGTGTTAGCAACGATACCATTCCAAATCCTGTGATTACGGCTGTGAAACCAATGACGTATCATCTTTCCATCACCACACCCAATGGCATTGTGATTACAGATAGTCTGTCCATTGAGATGATAGCCATGGATCAGCCGGAAATAGGCATGGTAAGTATTACTCCCGAAAATAAAAACATGTTGGTATGGAATTATAAAGCTTCAACGGGCATTGCGTCGTACCTGATATATCGCGAAACCAAGGTGACCAATATTTATGAAAAGATCGGTCAGGTTTCGGCCGATTCGGCTTGTGTTTTTGTAGATTCGGTAGCTAATCCCGACGAGCAATCGAATAAATACGCATTGGCTTTAGTTGATAAGATTGGTTTGGAATCGTTGAAGAGCAATGCGCATAAAACCATGCATTTATCGATAAATAAAGGCATCAACACGGTTTGGAACCTTATATGGGAGCCTTACGAAGGCTTTGTGGTGTCTACCTACAATATCTATCGCGGTTCGGATCCAAAACATCTTACGCTCATCGGCAGCACATCAGGCAGCGCGACTCAATTTAGCGATTTAAACGCGCCATCGGGCAATGTGTATTATCAGTTAGAGGTGATCAATCCCAAAACAATAACCCCCGATGTGCCACTGGTGGCGAAAGTAAACGGGGCGATGGATGCGAAAAGTGCACAAGCCATGGCCGTTCAATACAACGCTTCACGCTCCAATATCGCCTTTAGTCTTACGGATGGGGTCACCATGGTTCAAAAAGGGGGTTTAGAGGTTTATCCAAAACTTGTATCCGATGTACTGACTATTAAATATGATGGTTCGGCCCAATATCAACTTTTTAATTCGGTAGGTAAATTGGTCGCTGTTGGGTGTGTCGATCAACGGGCCGAATTGTCTGTTTCGAATTTGCCCAAAGGCCTCTATTTTGTTAAGATAGATGGTCGTTACGGCATTGAAACCGTTAAAATAATAAAGAAGTAGTTCCTTTGGCTTAGTTGTCACCTACAGCACTTCATTCACGGCGATTAAATACCCGTAAAAACATGGTCACCCTTGTTTTTACGGGTGTTTTTTTTCGCAATCGCACCCGAGGCTGCTCCGAATGTTTTGGAAATGGCCCATTTCTATCAGACTTTTGCGCAGAGGCTACATTCTTTTGCGCAGACGTATCAACATTATGCGATGAAGCTCCCTTTAATTGCGCAAACGCATCAACTTTATGCAATGATTCATCATACTAATGCGTACTCATACCAATCATTTGCGTTGATGCACCAAACATATGCGCAGACGCACCAAACTATTACGCAGGCGCATTAAACAATTGCGATATTGTACCAAACTTATGCGTTGATGCATCATTCAAATATGCACATGCATCAAACTTTTACATTGTCGCACCCTTCATTTGCAAAGATACATTTTACACTTGTGCATTGGCCACTTTCAACGGCGCAAAAGATTCCTTTAAAACGTTTCTTTGGCCATCACTGTGCCTTTATCGTACCGGTATAGAAGTTTTGGTTTGAATATTCGAATTTGATCGGCACACCATGTAACACGAGGGGGCTGTGTGAATGCCCCCTTAAAATGAATTTATATCACCTTTTTGTTGAGATTAAGTCCATGTTACTTGGTTTGAACCTTGTTTCGAAAGCATTATTATTGTATCTTAAAGATTTCGTGAAAACCGGGCATCCGCAATGCTCTGTGGCATTGTAAAATGTGAACAATGTTTAGCCTGTTGGTTCAGCCGAAAATAATTGTAATACTATAAATAAATAAGTTATGTTTAGAAAACTACTATTTTCCCTTACGCTACTCCCATCGTTAATGTGGGCACAAGATTTTGTCGATGTCAACCTCGATGTTAAACACGCCGTAAATGGGGTGTCGCAGTTCGACCGATCGAAGTTTATCATGATTCATGCATCAAGCACTGATAGCGAATGGCCAAGTGAAGCTATTCAAAAACAGTTTCTGGAGGATTATGATGTTTATCTTGGACGCGACAATGGCAGCTTGCCTTGGAATTTAACTATTTGCGAGCAAGATCCTGCAAAACCCGGTTGGCCCAGTATTTCATATCTTCAGCAAAAGGGGGCACAAATTAAAAGCGATTACTTGGCGAACACTAATGCAAGGCAATACGAAAACCGACGGTCGGCTTACATGATTGGTGGACAGGAAGGAATGTTTCCGAACCAGACTGCCGAA
>QKHT01000180.1 GCA_003249935.1 Bacteroidota bacterium | reverse complement strand
TAACGGCACGGTAAAAGTTGCCATCATAGTCGCTTACCGCTGCCGTCGAAATGATTGTCGCTGCCTTAGATTTCCCCGCACGGTTGCTTACCGTTACCTTAAAGTCATAATCGGTAGCCGCACGTAAACCGTTAAGCTCCAAAACAAGCTTAATAGAATCGTTGCCGCGATACCTGGTCGGCAAAACAACAGCGGTCCAATCATTGCTGTTACGAACCTGATATTCGTAAGAGACAATGCTGCTGTCCTGATGTGGTATAATGGTTAATGCCTGTTTAATACTGGTAAAGGTAAAGGTGAAATCGTATGTTGGTTTGAAAATAATCTCCGCCTGGCGATAAGCCGAGGTTGTAAACGAACTTTCACGCGATTCCGTTCCCCCGGAATTGCTCACCTCAACTAAAAACTCGTAGTATGTTGCAGGCTGAAGATCTTTCAGGTCAAAGGTAACCATTACCGGTTTTGTGCCTGTTTTTACCGGTTTTGTGTTCTTTTTCCAGGTTGAGCCGGTGATGCGATAACTAAAAGTAATGTTGCCTTCCTGAGCCACAACA
This sequence comes from Bacteroidota bacterium, assembly GCA_003249935.1. Taxonomy (GTDB): domain Bacteria; phylum Bacteroidota; class Bacteroidia; order Bacteroidales; family UBA5342; genus SZUA-561. The sequence continues at coordinate 4,189 of QKHT01000180.1, read as the reverse complement.
TAGGCTACCAAAGTCGCCGTGCTATCGGTGATATTCAGTACTTTATCAACCGATAAAAACGGTTTTGGTATCGCTTCTTTTTCTGGTTCACAAGCGAACCAGATTAAAACTACGGCCATTGGCCACAACATATACCATTTGAAAATACTACTTCTTTTCATCGCCATCTCGTTTTTCGTTAGTCATTACTTATTGGGGTTCATTCAAAACAGTAAAATTAAACACAAAAGTACAATTTATATTAATCCACAATCCACTTATTTTCAGTTATTTTACATTTTGTATGGTATAAATCTCAATTCGCCAAATAAATACCATCCACCCAATGTTTGGCATCCCATTCCATAATGTCGAAGCGAATAGGAAATTGCCGCTTTGATTAGAAATTGCAACAACAGCGTTTTTCTAAAACAGGAATCGTTGTCACAAGTTTCATTGCCCGAAAATATTGGCTATTGCATACATTGGATATAACAGTATCTTGTCGTACGAAGCAAAATTTTCTAACGAAATTCGAATACCTGCCTCCGATGATTTTTCGTTCATGAAAATATTCATACTCCGCATCGAACCTTTTGTATCGGACTTTACTTCTATCGGCTAAATGGCTGAATTGTGGGCAATTACATAATCAACTTCGGCATTACTATTTAAGCTTTCGCGATGCCAGTAATAGCAATCCGTTTTTTGGAAAGGCGAAGCATATTTTAGTAATTCCAATCCGGCAAACTGCTCTGCAATTGCCCCTTTATTAACGACTATCCAATCGTTCGACACCAATAAATCACTAAAATTTTCCAAAAATCAAAGGTAAAGACAGGGTCTATTTTCCAAAAATCAAAGGTAATAAGGTGTAGTATTTTCCAAAAATCAAAGGTTATGCCGAAACACTCACATACTTAGACGCGTTTTTTGCAAAGGATTAGTATTCGGCTGCTGTATTAGTCGGCACAAAGTAATCGTTACTCGTACTCCAATTTCTAATACAAGCACCCACCGAAGTAGCGCTATCCGAGGTATTCCAAAAGATAGGTGAACTTATTATTTTCGAAATCGTGTCTTAAATCTGTTCAACCACGACCCCGTAGCGGGTCGAATATCGGTAAAACGACCTGCTTTCATCCGTACTTTCGCCCCGATAGGGGCGAGACACCAATTAACCAGCTCTTTTTTACCGATATTCGGTACCTAACGGCACCGATTGCATTGTACCGTTTATTTTCGAAATCGTGTCTTAAATCTGTTCAACCACGACCCCGTAGCGGGTCGAATATCGGTAAAACGACCTGCTATCATGCGTCTTTTCGCCCCGATAGGGGCGAGACACCAATTGCTAAAGATTTTTTTACCGATATTCGGTACCTAACGGCACCGTTCGCGTTATACCGCATATTTTCGAAATCGTGTCTTAAATCTGTTCAACCACGACCCCGTAGCGGGTCGAATATTGATAAAAGGTTGTGGTGCCAATTCTTGCCACGACCCCGTAGCGGGTAGAATATCGGTAAATTATGTTTCCATGCTTAGGGTTCTTGGTAACGTAACCGGCAAATTTCTTGATGTGAAAAGCAAACCGCCAACTGCTCTAAGCCCTTATCCTTCATCTTTTGCCGTTTTTTCGATAATTGTGGTTTATTTTAACAACAAATTAATTCTGCACTTCGTTTTTTTATGTTCCAAAAAGGTGCAATTTTCCATTTATGCTTCAAAAACGACAGGTTATACCTCAAAATATACCAGTTGTTCTTTTTCGGTTCACACCACTATAACCATAATGCAAACTTAACGCAACAGACTTCAATTTAACATTTTATACCAGTAGATTTGTATTTAATCAACATTAATTTCGGTTCAACAAAAAAAGGAGGCGTTATGAAAAAGGTATCGTTTATTAAAGTGGTGCAAGTGATGGTTTTAGTTGTCCTACTTGCAATTGTTGCATTTGGTTTTTATTTCTATTTCTTCAGTACCAGGGCTTATTACGAGCTTAATGAATTTTTGGATGTGAAGTACACAAGGGTAGGGAAGGGGTATTTGTACCACAAGCCAACCGGGAAAAAACTTGATCTTAAGTTCGATGATTTTATATCCTTGAGGGAGTCCGATACGGCCATTATTTACGCCTTCAAAGGCAAAAGAGGCTATCTCAATGCGTTTACCGGCAAGCAAATTGTTGGACCGATTTACGAGCGAGCCTGGATTTTTTCTGAGGGCTTGGCCGGTGTGGTTAAGGATGGTAAGCTTGGGTTTATTAATGGAAAAGGCGAGACCGTTTTACCTTTTAAGTACAAATTTTTACCTCAAAAGCCTAAGTTCGTCGATTTTGTGTTTCATAATGGCACATGTGTGTATCTCGATGAGCAAAACCGTTGTGGTTTAATAAACAAACAGGGCGATGTAGTTCTGCCGGCTCAATACGAATATATTCATCCTCCTTTCAGGCAGTTCCGAATTGTTGTAAAAGATCAGCAGTATGGCGTTATCGACTCTGCGTTCAATACCATTATCCCTGTTGAATACGATCATATTGGTTTTTCGGATAACGGTGTTCTGATGCAAAAGAACAAGCGATTATGGTTGCTCGATTTCGATTTTAAAACCATCATTAACCCCCAAGTCTGGCACAATGCTTATGCCCTCGATTATCCATCCGGTAAATATGATAAATTGCATAATGATATCATGCTTAAAACCGATCTTATTGTTGTTTCGGTGGACTACAAACGCGGTTTGATCGATAAAACAGGTAAGGTAATTGTAGAGCCTATCTACGATGATATTGAAGGACTTAACGCAAATGTTGTGGCATGCGAACTCGACGACAATGTGGTTTTGTTTAAATTAGACGGAACGCCATTAATCAACAATAATACGGTTAAAAAATGAACACGAAACGCATATTTCTTATTCTACTGGTGTTTCAATCTTATTGGGCTGCAATAGGTGCTCAAAACCTGTTTACAACGGCCGAGATGGCCAAAGCCAATACGGCGGCCAATGCCACCTATTTGTCCGATGACGAAAAGCAAGTGGTGCTGTACATGAATCTGGCCCGCTTGGATGGCGAACGCTTCTTTAAATCGTTTATTCCCGGATATATATTGGAAAATAATGCAGTATATACCCCAAAAATAAGTAGCAACAACAAGTATCTAACTTCGCTAAAAACCGATTTGTATAAGGTTAAGAACCTGCAAATGATGGTTCCGCACAAACCATTAAGCCTGGCAGCACAGTACCATGCCAAAGATATGGGTCGCAAGGGTTCGACCGGGCACGACTCAAGCGATGGTACAGCGTGTTTTAAGCGCATCGAACGCTTTTTCCCGAAAATGGGGTGTGCCGCCGAAAATTGCAGCTACGGCGAAATGTCGCCCCTTTCGGTGGTTTGCCAATTACTGCTCGATGATTGTGTACCTTCGCTCGGGCATCGTATAAATATCCTAAACCCCTCTATGGCCATGGTTGGTGTAGGTATTGCACCACATAAAACCTACAAAAGCAATTGCGTGACCGATTTTTCGTGCGACGCACCCGAAGCGGATCGTAACGAGATTAACAGCGATTTACATCCAAACCAAAGCGACTAATTCATACCATTCAGCTAAAAAATTGCTGAATTCGGTAAACCAGAAAAAGGCATTATGAAACCGTTGGCTGGCGCACGATTGGTTTTAACCACAGAGGGAAGGAGGGTTTTGGCTTGCGCACGATGGTTTTTAACCATAGAGGAAAGGAGGGTTTTGGCTGTCGGTCGTGTGGATGGAATGAATTCCATCCTTACAAGATGGCCCGAGCCTACGGCTCTTACCCAGGGATGGTTGTCGGTCGAGTGGATGGAATGAATTCCATCCTTACAAGATGGACCGAGCCTACGGCTCTAACCCAGGGATGGTTGTCGGTTGTGTGGATGGAATGAATTCCATCCTTACAAGATGGCCCGTGCCTACGGCTCTCATTGAGATGGTTATAGGTCGAGTGGATGGAATGAATTCCATCCTTACAAGATGGCCCGTGCCTACGGCTCTAACCCATAAATCCCGTAGGGCATAGCCGTCAAGCTAAGGTGGGAAGCGATTTAAAATCATTAAATATATACATGCAATATTCTCTATCAGGCAGGTTTTTGCGTATATAGAATGTGGTACCTCAAAAGTTGGTGCCCAGTTGAATAATGGAATGGTGCACA
>QKHT01000326.1 GCA_003249935.1 Bacteroidota bacterium | reverse complement strand
GGTAAAAGATGCAGGCGATAGTTATCTGGTTTTTGCCCATACCAAATCGAACGATTATGGCATTTCCGGATTTCATGGCTCTGCGGGAAATAATACAGACATGCTTGTTTTTAAAATGGCCAAATAGTGCAACCTATGCCATTTTAGTTAAAATAAACTGATGTAAGGTTGATATAAGGGTCAAATGTTTACAATATTATTTTATAGTTTTCGGGGTGTGTTTTATATTTCTGCTCCACAATCCTGATGAAACTTTGTAGTAAATTTGTATTCAGTAACTTACAATTTAAATTTGTTTTATGAAACCAACCACTTGGATTACAGCAACATTGGTATTTATACTTAATTTAATGATGTCTCTTTCGGCTCAAACCGTTTCAAAGGGCATTTCATTTATTCAGGAACACAGTTTGCAAACGGCACTCGATAATGCAAAAGCACAAAATAAACTCGTGTTTGTCGATTGCTACACTACGTGGTGTGGCCCATGCAAAATGCTAAGTACCAACACCTTTCCCGACAGTACGCTCGGCGCGTTTTTCAACGACAAGTTTGTGAGTGTTAAACTCGACATGGAACAACCCGAAAACAGACCAGTTGGGACAAAATATGGCGTAAAAGCTTATCCAACCATGTTGTTTTTGATGCCCGAGGGCGATGTGGCTCACAAAGCCATTGGCTATATGGCTGCTCCCGAATTGCTCGAAATAGCAAAAACTGCGCTCAACCCCGAAAAGAACCTATACAGTGTAAGTTCGAAAATAGCCAGTGGCCGTTATACTGCCAACGATATAAAAGCTTATTTGCTTGCCGATAACTATGCCGCCGATGCACAACCTTTGCTGCAAAAGTATTTAAGCTTGCAAAAGCCCGAAGTGCTGTTCACAGAGGGCGATTTAAAATTCATTTCGAGGGTTTCGGGATATACCTGGGCCGATTCTACGCTTTCGTTTTTGTGGACGAACCGCGACAATTACGAAAAGTCGGCAGGTAAAGATAAGTTTTATACTATTTTCAAGAATGCCCTTAAACAAAAGGTTTCGATGTCGCGCGACAAGACTCAGGCCTTAGAAGCACTCTCTGTTTACGGGCCCGAGATAAAACAAGAAATATCGTTAAAAATTGAATTGGACCAAGCTTCGCGAGAACTAATGAAGGATTTCAAAAACAGTGAAAGATGGACCAAATTTTTCGCAACAATTAGTTCGACACAGAAAAAGCTATCGAATACCGAAATTGAAGATTGCTATACTTATGTCGCATCGCGGGTTGTTGTCGACAGCACCCTGTTTGCCGAGACAAAAAGCTTAATTCTGAAAGGAAATTACGATTCGGGCGAAGCGTTTATTCAGGTAGCCAACATTGTGCGATTGTCGAATCTGGCACGAAGCAAAAAATCAGATCCGGCCTTACTGTCGGAAGTAGCAAAAAACATTAAAAAATACAGCGTAAAACCAGCTAACATATTGAATGACATTGCATGGAATTTATTCCAGTATTCGACTAAACCGGCAGAATTGGCCAGCGCGGCGATACTTGCCGAAGAGTCGGTAAAGCAGAATAAGAACGAAAACAACCTTGATACTTTTGCTCTGCTCATGGCCAAAATCGGTGATTTTAAAACAGCCATCAATATAGAAAAAGAAGCTTTAGCCTATGCCCAAAAGAACGAGAATGCCAATATGATAAAAACAACACAAAACCGCATTGCGCAATTAGAAAAAGGGAAGATACCGGTATTATCTAAAATGTAAATTAAAAGGGGGTTATTAAATATTTTAACAACCCCCTTTTCTATCAGTTTTTACTGAATTTTTGTAGTGATTTACCACCCGAAACAGTAGAAACACCTAAAAGATAAACACCCTTTTGTATCCGGGAAATATCCAGATTTCCAAACGATTTATTCTCCCTTTGTTGCAGAATAACACGTCCTGCAACATCTAAGACTTGTACCAAAGCAATATTTTGTTCGCATCGATAGTAAACAGTTGTACTGGCGGGATTGGGATATACTGTTGCATTTATCCGGTATGCTTTTCTTATGCCCGAAAAGATACCAGTTACAAATTCAGTAAGTTGCGGATACCCATTATTCATGCCACTATTTATCGACCATACATTTTCAAAATCCCATGAAGAAGGGAATGTTTCCCTTACCTTCAATTCGCCCGTGGTTCTACCATAAACGGTATCGTTTAAGGCACCGGCAAAGGTTGTACTATAGCCACCAATTCCCGGTATAATACTGGCTGAATCTGTGTTGAAAAATGAATTCACAATTTCGCAATCACTGCCTTTTTGGTTGTTTTTACCCACAATCACACCAACAAAAGTCGCAGAGACCATATTCCCCGAAATAATACCTACACTGTAACAGTTCTCAATTTTATTCGGTACTGCGGCGGTTCCACCCAAACACCCCACTATGCCCGCAGGTGCATCGGCGGCACTAACAGTACACATGGTATAGCAATTTTTAACGATTAAGCCATTCGACCAGCCAACGATGCCGCCAAGATTTTTACCAGCAGTTGAAACAGTATTGGAGGTTGTAATCCGGCCATTGAAATAGCAACCCGAAACAATTGCCAAGCCCGATGAATTACCGGCTATGCCACCATATGTTCCGGCACTACCGTCAATTGCACCCTCGGCAAAACAGTTTACGACTGTTCCTCCGGCCAAAGTGCCTGCCACTGAGCCAATATTTGAGGAAGATGGCATAAGCGTAAAGCCTTTAAGACCTAAATTTTTAACCATCCCCGACACGTTAGTAAATAAACCGGTCGTTCCGGAAAAATTTTTTATAACATGTCCGGCTCCATCAAAAGACCCGGCACAGGTTGCAACAGGCATTGCTGACGCGGCATTGGTACCGGCAAAATCGATATCGGCACCCAACTTATAAAATGAACCGGCAACAGGTGGATTGGCTTTCATCCATTCGAGATCGGGTATAGAAGAGATGATATAAGGGTTTTCTTGCGAACCATCGCCATAAACATTCGAATCGCAAACATCACCAATACCATCGTGATCTCTGTCGGCCTGATCGGCATTAGGTGTTGACGGACAATTGTCCACAGCATTCAAAACACCATCGCCATCAATATCTTCATCACACACATCGCCTGTTCCATCTTTATCGGCATCGGCCTGATTGGCGTTTGCGATATCCGGACAGTTGTCCGTTTGGTCCGATACACCGTCACCATCTTTATCGCCCGGAGCCACCTCGCCAAACCATTTCTGTACTTTGGCAATATCGCAATCGCCAAAAGAGATTTCACGCCAGCGACCGCGAGCATAAGCAAAACCGGTTCCTTCGGCCACAAGATTGTTTGAAACACCAATAAATTCAACTTCTATTTTCGAACCTGTTTTCAATGCTACATTTCGCGCACCAACGGTATATTCTGAATATTCAGGTATAGTTGTACCAAAAATGCGTGGATTTGTAAAGTCCAAAATCTGCTGTCCATCGGCAAAAACTTTGTAAGAACATTCTCCGTCGAATTCCAGCAACGAAGTAAAAATTACATTAAACACACCAGTAGTGCCTCGAAATGTACCGCTCACTCTCGCCCATTTATCGGGGTTATTTACAGTATTAATGGCCACGGCCGAACGACCTGCATCAACGTATGCCGTAACATATCCCGATGTAGAAAGGGTCCAATCGGCAGCAGTCATTTTATTACAATCGGTTGGCACCGACGAGCATCCCAATACCCCCGATGGTTTGGCTGTACCGGCAGGAGCCACAACCAATCCGTCGAATTGAACACCACTACTTCTCCCCGAAACTGAAATAGTATGCGTACCCGCAGTAAGGGTATATACAGTAGTTACAACCGAGCCGGAAGGTTCAAAACTATTTTGCCATATCCACACGCCCCATGTCCCTTTAATCATGGTTTTTATCCAACTACCATTATCAACTTTAACATTGATATCGTTACAAGCATCGCTAAGTGCATCGGCCGGACAACCACATTGCCCCTGATCGCGCCGTCCCCTGAAAAAGATGGTATAATCACCCGTGGTTGGAATTGTTACCGTATAGGTTAACACATTAGCGGCGGCAGGGGTGCCAAACTTATCACCACCAAGCCATTCAAAATACCCCGAACCACTGTATCCGGCATTGGTTGTGGATAAACGCCATGCGCCAACCGGTTGTACCGATTCAGCTTCAAAACAAGCTACATTTTGAGCCAAAACATTCCATGCACTTATTATAAGCGCCATTAAAAAAATTTGTGTTCTTTTCATTTTCAATAATATTAGTAAAAAAATAAGCGGTTATTAAACCAAATGGTTCGTTAAACTATTATAATACCCTGTTTTTATGAACATTACACATAACCATGAATTTTTACAAATTACTGTATATGTGCCTGTTAAGTTTTGTCGAACATCGAACTTCGAACATCTAACGATCTGTTGTGTACAGTACCTATTTAAAAGCAATTCGCCGGAACAGACTTTAATCTGTTCCGGCGAACTCCTATTTTTTGATGAAACGAACCATAACGTTATTAACCCTTAAAAAATAGAAACCAGGGGTTAACGCCGAACAATTAACAAAAAAAGCTCCGGGAGAAGCCTCAATTATTTGGGCATCGTATCTATACCCAAGTATATTGGTTACAACCAGATTTTTAGCATTACAATTTGCATTTTCTACCTTCAGCAGCTTTGTTACCGGATTTGGAAATACTTTTAGCTGAACTTCATCATCCGATGTTTCTATTGCATCCACAATTTCGCCGGTTTTTTCAAAAGAAATCCAGTTTAGATTAATATTGGACGATTCAAATACCACGGTAAGTACATGCTGGCCGGCAGGTATATTTAGTTTTTGCTGAACCCCATTTTCGGCGTAAGTACTTAAATTGCCGGTATTTTGTAAGGTTTGCAAGCATGTAACTATGGAATTATCTAATTTCAGATAGTATTTTCCCTCTGCTATGGATGCTGCATTTAACTTTAAAGTATACCAACCCGGTTCAAAAATAATGGTATACTCGAGCCATTCTCCCGCTTCAGTTTTGCCGGTTTCGGGTATACCGTCGCCATCCTTATCAATATTATCTACACCCTCATCGGCACGAATCTGTGTACCGTTCCATTGAGTAAACAGGTCATTATCATGATAAGCTACGCCTTCGCCACCTAAATCATAATATACGCCGTAAATTTTTTCATCCGATGGCATATTTGGCATATTCGCCCCATAAAATGTTTGTCCGGTCTCTGCACCATTACCAAGGTTGGTTGATGGCGTTTCGGTACAGATGGGTTTTTCATCAGGAAACGGATCGCATATATCGCCAATTCCATCACCATCACGGTCGCTCTGATCGGGATTATAAGTATCCCTGCAATTATCCCGGTAATCCTCCACACCATCATTATCCGCATCCGTATCGCATACATCGCCAATACCGTCTTTATCCGTATCGGCCTGATTGGCATTGGCTGTTTCAGGGCAATTGTCCACATCATCCTTCACCCCATCACCATCACGATCATCCGTATCACAAACATCGCCAATACCATCTTTATCGGCATCAGCCTGATCGGGATTGTAAGTTGTCGGGCAATTATCGTCAGCATCTTTTATGCCATCGCCGTCACTATCCGTGTTACCCGATGGATCGAATTTTGAAGTTTCGTAAATCAAAACGGCCCAATCTTCGGTACTATTCGATGGCGCATTACCAATTGTGGTTGAACCACCTCCTTTTAAGGAAAGAACACTGCCCGACAACAATCCGCCACCATTTCGCGGATCGAACCACCTTACAGCATAACTACCGCCCGGCAACGTAATATTGGCCGAACCACCGTTCGGCAAATAGAGTGCATAAACCACACCCGATTTTTCGAGACACCATCCGGCCGAAGTAGCAGAACTTACAAGCATTTCAGCATACGGAATATGGTTGCCGTTAAAGAAACCATTTACACAATAGTTACTCCAACGGTGAAGCAAATCGTGACGAGCAAAATCTTCCGTCAGAAAGTCACCCTTAGACCCGCCATACCACATCACGCCACCACCTCCGGCCATAAAACAACCCCACAAAACGTTGCTGCGCGGCGTTCTGCCCGCCGCAATTAACCCGCTGTTCATTGCGCTCGAACTAAATACACCAGAGCCTCCGGAATTTTGCTCATCTGTAGCAACAACCCACGCATGACCTTTATTTTTTGAATTTTGTGTATATTTTTTTGTATAAGTATAAATATTGGCCCAACTGTTTGCCTCGCTGTTTTGCATCGAAATACCATCGATGGCTGTTACATCTTCGTTAATTACGGCATCGTAAATTTTCTGAAGCGGAGATGGCCCGGTATGCAGGACCACAAGATTTTGATAGGCATCAAGCGAATGTAACAATTTGCCCCTTTTAATAGCTTCGGAAGCAGTTGCTGCTTCGCTGCCGTAAGCTGTGCCATTTACACTGCCAAATTCTTCGCCTATATTCCATTCAACAGCCAAATGGTGTCCAAACCGGGCAATCATTTCGCGATAATAAATCGAAAGTTTATCGGAACCCGATTTCATGCCATCTTCCTGATGATTTTCGGCCTCTGCCAGCTTGAGGTGAGCCACTAATCCCATCTTTTCGGCATGATCCAGCACTATTTCCCACTGTGCCAATTTGGAAACATCGTACACATATTTATTGCTTCGAACCGACCATACAAAGGTGTTTGCATCATCGCCACCAAAAATTGATGTCGAAAAACTATTCATTTGATCGTGATTGCGCAAATAGTTTAATGCACCAATCAACCCTTTACCTTTGGTATTCTTCCAAACCGGATCACCACTTTTCCAATCTGCAACATGTGGAGCCCACGTATGAATGGTATTTTTATCTCCACCGCTCACGCGCGTGGCATCAAAATCGAAATCACTGTAATCAATAAGATTTTCCGGCGAATCCGGCCCGACTTTCAGATAGTGATGACCGGTTTCGGCCCATTTCATATGGTTGCCATCTTTGAGTAGTCGTCCGGTAACGCGCATATCATAAGGCTCAAGGCCGGGTTTAATGTTGCCGATTTCGCCAACAGAACCAGATATCGAATAGCTTTGGGTCAATCCAAATGGCGTTGCGGCATACGAAACATTGGTGCCAACATAAAATTTTATGGCATATAGCCACTCCCCTGTAATATCGGGGCGAAGAATGGCTTGCCATTTATTGCCTGATTTGGCCGATGAATTGGCTGCATCGCCATCTGCTGCAAAAAAACCGGGTACGGCGAATGTACGTCCGCTGGCCTTATGCGTAAAGGTAACATCCATACGATAATCCCGAAAGGTGGATTCACTTTCGGAGACCTGTGGCCCTGTTAATTCGATAATGATTTTTTGCCATTTAAACTTTTCGCCCAATACCGAAACAGATTGAGCATGAAGCATAACCACACAAAAGAATAAGATAACTGAAAGAGAGAGTCTTTTCATTGAATTGTTTTTTTACCCAAAAATGGTATTGTGTTCTGTATACAAATATACTAATTTTAACACAAGGTCTTCAAATATTTTTATGTTTTGCAACATAGATATAAGCCGCTACAAAATCGACACATTCTAAACAACTGTTTTAATGAACCTTAATTCTTTAATTGTTGGCAGTTAACGCGATAAATGTTAATTTTGCGACTTCGAAAAAAGATTAAGATTATGTTTCCTGCAGCACATTTAACCGGTAAGGTAAATTACGTTGGGGTCAACGACCGCAAGACCCATTTATTCGAAAATATGTGGCCATTACCACATGGGGTATCTTATAACGCGTACCTCATCGACGACGAAAAAACCGCACTAATCGATACCGTAGAAATTGGTCAGTTAAATCATTTTCTAAAAAAAATAGACAGCGTAATTGGCAATAAACCAATTGATTATTTAATAGTGAACCACATGGAGCCCGACCATGCCGGTTCGTTGGCTCAAATACTGCTTCGCTACCCTAATATTACTGTTGTAGGCAACAAGAAAACTTTTGGCATGATTGAGGGTTATTTCGGCATTGTTCCAAAAAAACTCGAAGTGGCCGAAGGTCATACACTCAATCTTGGACATCACAAGCTCACATTTTATATGGCACCAATGGTGCATTGGCCCGAAGTGATGGTATCTTACGATGCCACCGAAAAGATACTTTTTAGTGCCGATGCGTTTGGTACATTTGGCACTTTGGATGGCGGGGTTAAGGATACCGAACTCGATCTTGATAAATATTGGAGCGAAATGCGCCGTTACTATTCTAACATCGTTGGCAAATACGGCAGTCCGGTTCAGGCCGCACTAAAAAAACTTTCGGCTTTGGAAATCAACATGATCTGCAGCTTGCATGGACCGGTTTGGACACAAGACATCGACAAAGTTGTGGCACTTTACGATCAATGGAGCCGATACGAGGCCGAAGAAGGCGCAGTAGTAGTTTATGGTTCAATGTACGGCCATACCGAAGAGATGGCCGAAGTTGTAGCCCGCGGCCTCAGCGACAATGGCATTAAAAATATTGTCATTCACGATGTATCTAACTCGCACGAATCGTACATTTTAAGTGACATTTTCAGATACAAAGCACTTATTACAGGCAGCCCAACATACTCTAACGAGCTGTATCCGGGCATACAAAACCTGCTACACAAACTCGAAACACGTGGCGTAAGAGGCCGTTTGTTTGGATATTTTGGCTCGTATACTTGGGCCGGAGCAACATTACGCCATTTCGAATCGTTTGCCGAACGGATGAAATGGGAAGTCATCGGTTCACCCGTAGAAGAAAAAATGGCATTAAAAGCCGATGCGACTCAAGCCCTTTTGGAATTGGGCAAAGCAATGGCCGAAAGACTCAAACAAACAGAATAACAATCCATTACACAATACAAAAAGCGATAAGTCGCCTCGTAATTCGATGAAACTTATCGCTTTTTTATTTTAACTGAACCGAAATTAAATGCTTTGGTAAATACGCTCTATCATATCCACCACTTTCATCCCTTCGAGCGCATTGGTGCTTATTACGCCCTTTTCGTTTACCTTATCTATTACATTCTGAATCACTTTATAATGGTTGGCTGAACCGGCCGGCACAAAATCGAAAGCATCCGTTGCGCCAAACTGAGCCACATCGGGCATTTCGCCATCTTCGAGATCGCAATACACCACATCGGTCATATACTGTCCGGCTACTTTTACGGTACCTTTACTCCCGATAATGGTTATGCTGCTTTCGAAGTTTTTTCGCACCACCGATGTGGAATAGCTGAGAACGCCCATGCCACCATTCATAAAATTGAACGAAACAACCCCTGTGTCTTCAAATTCGGTTAATTCCTTGTGCGAAAACGAGGCTGTATTGGCTTTAACATTTGTAATGTCGCCAAAAAGCCAGTAGATGGTATCGATAAAATGCGAAAATTGAGTAAAGAGCGTTCCACCATCGAGTTGGGCCGTGCCGTGCCATGTTTTGCCCGTATAATATCGTGCATCCCGATTCCAAAAACAGTTAATCTGAACCAAATAAATATCGCCCAACTTTTGGTTCGAAACCAAATGTTTGAGCCATTGCGACGGTGCCGAAAACCGGTTTTGCATCACACAAAAGAAATGACGCGACACTTCGAGCGATTTAAACACCATGCGTTCGGCATCGGCTTTTGTAAGAGCCATGGGTTTTTCGCAAACCACATGCTTCCCGGCATCGAAGGCTTCTAATGCGTATTGTGCATGCAAACCATTTGGAACACAAATATTTACAACTTCAACACTCTTACACTCGGCAAGCATTTGGTTGTAATTGGTGTAGTATAACACGCCTTCGGGTAATCCGTTAACTTCATTGGCCGGAACTACATCACACACAGCTACTAATCTGGCTTGGGGGTTCAACCGAATCATTTCGGCATGTCGTTTACCAATATGGCCAAAACCTGCTACGGCAAAATGGATTTCAGATCCTTTCATTTTTTATCTATTTTGGAACCACTTATGTGGTATTCTATCGTTATCTTGTGTAAAAATAACCGTTATAGCCGGTTTTTATTGCTTCGAGCACAAAAAAACCGCGTTATTCACAAAAATAACGCGGTTTACAACATAAAACTATTGTGCTACTTTTTTATCGAAACAAGATTAAGTTTTAAAGAAAACGTGTCGTATATGGTTTTATCGCCCAAATTGTCGAAGAAAGAACCCGAACCATAACGCACGTTAAACTTGGTACGATCTATATCTACACGACCAAAAATCTTTAATCCATCGGGAGTTACGCTGTATGAAGCCTTAAAACTCATGGCTTGGGTAACACCTTTTATGGTAAGTTTTCCGGTAATAATGCCCGAACCCTTCGATAAATCGTCGCTGCTGATTACTTCGAATGTAGCTTCGGGAAATTTTTCAACGCCAAAAAAATCATCCGATTTGAGATGTCCAACAAGCTTTGCATTATAAGCCGCATCGGTTAAATCGGTGTTTTTAATCGAAGCCATATCAATAACCACCTTACCACCTGCTAACTTATTGTTTTTCAACTCGAACCATCCCGATTTTAAAGATACCGTTCCCTCGTGAGTACCTGTTACCTTTTCACCGGTCCAATTAACAACACTTTTATCAGGCACCATTTCATAATGTTGCGCCTGAAGTGACAATCCTAATACAAGAAAAAGCGAAAAAATGATCTGTTTCATAAAACTTTTGTATTAATAACAGATAAACACCCGATACAGAATTAAGGTTTGCGTGTTATACTAATTTAACTTATTTGTCGTAATAATCAGAGTTTTAAAGTCAGTCCATCCTCGGCTAAGATGGTGTTTTCAAAGCCCTGTTTAGTCTCGATAAGCAAAGTCTCGGGTTTATTATACCGTGCCGAAAAATGTCCAATCATCAATTGTTTTACGCCGGCTTCGGTGGCCACACGGGCGGCATCGGCTGTAGTGGAGTGTTTGGTTTGAACCGCCCTTTTTTCCAAGTCGAGGCCAAAGGTGGCTTCATGGTAAAGCAAATCGATACCTTTTATTAGCTGGGGAAGTAACGGTGCATAGGCAGTATCGCTGCAATAGGCATAACTACGGGGTACATGCAGTTGGGTTGTTAAACGGCTATTGGCCACAATTTCACCATCGGGTGTTACAAAATCTTTTCCCTCCTTTACTAATTTAATATCCTTAATGCCCAGCTTGTAAAAATCGACCATATCGCGCCGAATATTGGGGCTTACCGGTTTTTCCTTAAATAAAAAACCACATGTGGGTGTCGAATGATTAAGTGGTAATGTCCAAACTTCGAGCGAACGGTCGTTGTAAACCAATGCGTGTTTCGACGGATTAATATCGTGGTAAACAATTTTAAAATTGAGCTGACGAGCAAAAAAAGCAAAATAGGGATCCATAATTCGCTTCAAATCGGCGTGGGCATAAATATGCACATCGTGATCGCGGCCCAATAAATCGAACGAAGAGATCATTCCCGGCAAACCAAAAACATGGTCGCCATGCAGATGTGAAATAAAAATGTGATTTATTTTTGCGAAACTTATTTTGTATTTGCGCAACTGTATTTGTGTACCTTCACCACAATCTACCATAAAAAGTTTATTGCGAACGTTAAGTATATGACACGATGAAAAACGTTGCGCTGTAGGAAGTGCAGAATTGGAACCCAAGACCGTAATGTCAAAATTCATCGAAATTATTTTTCTTTTGCGAAGGTATTAATTTGCCGGATTAGACCAAAGAAAAACAGGTCACAAAAAAGAGAACCGGTTACCCGGTTCTCTCCATTTACGTAATCAAAGCTTAACTTGTTTGTATGAACAATTGAAAATCTATTTATCTGTAATAAGCGTAACCTCCGGATGTTGCGGTAAACATAATACCATTAATGTCTACAATAACACGACCGTCGACATGATAGGTATTACCCCCATGTGGCAAATGCCTTATATAAGCAGGCGGTGCCACAACAACAAATCCGCCACGGTGACCCTTCCTGAAAAAGGTTCCACCATAATAATAATATCTTATGCCATCCAGTGTAATCATCACGGTGCGGTCCGGTAACCGGTTCATCATATAACCTATTTCAAACATTGGGCGACGTTCTACAATTAATGCCGGACGACGTTCGGGGTAGTGATTTACAACCACGGTGCGGTGCTCGTAGCGCTTACGATTATCATACTTATTGTTATGATTTCCATTTGATTTGTAATCAGAATGAGCATTGTAGGCGGTGTGAGACGGTGTGATTGCTGATGTTTGAACCTGCGAACTTTGGTTGTTTGATGGTCGTTTGGCATCGGTATATTTTGATGCTGCACTGCGAGATTCAGTTGTTTTAATGGTTACACCACTGTGTTCGTGTCGTCCTTGGGCGTTTAAGGCCGGTGTGCATAGTAACATTGCAACTGCTATGCTAAATGCTATATTTAAATGATTCGTTTTCATCGCTTTCAATATTAAATTGTTAAACTTAAACGGGGCCCTTTGTTGTATTACAAGCAAAGCCCGTGCCAAAGTTCCTATGCGATGCACGATTTTTAGGGTAAATTAGCAGCCCTTATCTTGAACCAGTTATTCTCTATTGAATTGAGCCTGTAAAAACCGCAATTGCCCCACGATGCAGGGTAGTCATCAATCAGCATATCTTCGCCGGTATCGTTAGTGATGTATGGTTGTATAAGTGCCTGCCAGGCAGAAATTCGAGCCATACTATGGGTGTAGTGAAACAGATTGTTGTTACTATCGGCAAGTTCACGCAAATATTGAACATACAAAGTTCGATACTTTTCAATGGAAAGAATTTTGGTTATCAACGGATTTTTGTTACTTCCCCAATTTAACGGACTCTGAGTTCCGGAATTTTTTACAATAAGCGATGTGCCCAATGTATTGTCGTAATCGAATGGA
The DNA here is from genome assembly GCA_003249935.1 of Bacteroidota bacterium. Taxonomy (GTDB): domain Bacteria; phylum Bacteroidota; class Bacteroidia; order Bacteroidales; family UBA5342; genus SZUA-561. Next base: position 3,018 of record QKHT01000326.1, on the reverse strand, counting down.
ATAAAGTAAAATTTTCCGTCTTCATCGAAATAAAAGTAATAGTTATTGGTGTTAATCCAGTAATCATCCCACATCCCAACCATCACATTCACAGCGTATGTTTTAAGCAAAAGCTCCACATCCATGGCCGATGGTAACCATTTTTCGAAATCGCTGCCGTTTTTATCATTCAGATTTACGATAAAGGCTTTAAGCTGTTCTTTTGCTACTAAAAGCTGTAATTCGTTTGTTTTGAGGGCATAAGCATAGACTTTGCTTTTGGAATTATCGAGCTCAATGGTTTCAACACCCATCATTCCACCATCGGGCGACCGCAGACTGGCACCATACGAAGCCTTCCACAAAAAACCTTTATCCGACTTCAACTGACCTAAACGGTTCTTTAAAAATTTATCATCCACCACTTCAAGCATCTCATATACACCAAAATAAGCGGGCGAGGCATCGTTTCCAACATGGATTTTTAATCGGCAATAACTCGCTTGAGGTGCAATCCAAACGCCAAATCGCTCAAACAAATCGTAGCAATACACTTCACGCACATAATTTGCATCGTCTTTAAACCACTTCAGGTTCAATTTATCCAATCCCCGATACTTTTGGTCGGGATGAATCTGTTTAAAATTAAGAGCAAAACTGGCATGATGCCAATCGGCATTGTTTCGATTATGAATTTCTCCGGCATTGCCTTCGGGTCGTCGGCGGCTGGTATTGCCTCTTATCCGTAATCCTACGCTATCGACCGAAAGGTTTTGCACCCCACCCGCTTGACGAAACGTTCCGGCAATCACATATTCCTGATTTTGGCTATTTTGGTCGTAATACTTCAAGAGTTTATTCCATTCAGATTCTGAAATATTGAGTGTTAATTCCGGCACCACATCCAAATCGAACGTTTTTTGCAGCTCGGTACGACCAACCGGTTCAACCAGAATAATATCGCCTGAACCACCATCGGAGTTACACCCGGCCAAAACAAACCATAACAACCAAATCCAATGTTTCTTCATTTAACCTACCAATTAGCCGGCAATCTACGTTATTTTACGCAAATAAAACCAGATAATGAACATGATTCCGATACAAAAAACCAAAAAAAAACCGGTGCAACAGAGGGGAACGTTGCACCGGCAAGGTATAATCACAACTGAAACGATTGGATTATTTAGTCAAATAAACATTATATGCAACCCAATCAACCACATTTGTGGCAAACCAGGCACCCTTTAAACCGTCGAATATGGCGCGAAGACTCGAAATATTGTCGCCCAAAAGTTCGGCCATTTTAATTACTGTACCATCTTCGAGTTTAATCTGGAAGTTACGACGACCAAATATCGAAAATTCTTCGCCTGCAACAGCCCTTGCAATCACTTCAACTGTGGCATTGGGTTGAACCACGCCATCGACAACTACCGTGTAAGTATTGGTACCACGAACATAGTTAACAGCCACATTTCCAACCTTAAGGGTATAGGAATTTTGATGTGTTTTTGCTGCAAAATCGAAAATTGCAGAAAACGATTCTTCCATAATTACCTTACCATCCTTGGTTAATTTTTTTGTCTGAACCGCAGTATCACCATTTGTAAAAGCTACTTCTAAACCATAACCATTGGCCATGGTATATTTTGTATAAAAATCGGCTTTAAGTGGTGGAGTGATACTGTTTTTTATTTCGAGGTTCGAAACGGTCGTATCACGTATCGAAATGTCCGATTTCATACTGTATGTAAAATCGTTCGCTTTATTCCACATATACTTATATTCCGATGCCGCAAAAACAAAATCATTTACCAATGCAGTATCTTTCTTTGGGTTAAATTCAAATTTTCGCGGATTGGCTTTAGTCGATGGAAACTTTACAACAAAAAGCTCGCTTTCGCCACTTTTTCTAAAATATTTGTACATAGGTCCATGCTTCATTGTTGCAGCGACAAACTCAGGGTTATAGTCATAAACACCTTTTATATCGGCCAGCAATATTTTACCCTGATATGCAGAATCGGCAGCGGCATCCATCGTAGCCGATTTGGATGTATAAGCCTCAGCGTTTATAAGTTCATAGCCGCGTGCACCGGTAATCGCCTTAACGGCACTGTTAATATTGGCCGAACCTTCGGATAGTGATGCCTGAATATTGGTTGTATCAACTACCGGCTGGGTTTCGGTACACTGCCAAAACATCATTCCAACCGAAACGATTGTGGCCATCGACAAAATTTTTGCTTTCATAATTACATGTATTTAATGTTATTGAAATCACTTTACTGTTATAAACCGAATCATTACCCTTTTACCCTACTTCTCTAACTGCTTTTTTACCCACTTTTTTATTTCACTATACGGAAATGATTCACAAGAGCCAAACCCCGGCTTGCTTTTAGCCCTAAGTTTAGTGAAAACCGGAACCGTAATGCCACATAAAAAACGTGTAATAATTTCTACAGAGGCCTGGTCAAATAAATTTAAAATTGCACTTAAATCAACATGCCCCGGAATTAAATCGATAGAAAATGGTGGCAAATCTATACGCACTGCGCCCGAAATACATGCAGAACAATGGCCGCATCGCTGCCAATCGGTCGATTCGCCAAAATATTCCGAAAGTTGTTTGGTAAGGCAATTGGCTGAACCGAAAAACTGCACCATTTCGTCGATACGTGCAATTTCGTTCGCTTCTTTAGTTACAAATAATTGATACATCTGTTGGGCGAGTGTATCCATATCAAAATCGCGATGCTCGACATGATATACTTCGGTACTTTGCCGGGTTTCTAATGCAATGTAGCCTTGCTGCGAAAAATATTCGAGCGCAGCAACTACCCTTTCGCGATTGCAACCGGGCTGTGTTGTTAGTGCAGCCATATCAATTGCAGACCATTTTACCGCTTTGGTGCTGTACGAAAATATTTTTCGTACAAAATCCTGGCGCTCGCCAGTAAACTTCGAAATAATATCGCTGTTGCTCAATACATTTGCAAACTGATATTCAGCAAAATAGCTATATGCAGGCAC
>QKHT01000273.1 GCA_003249935.1 Bacteroidota bacterium | reverse complement strand
CAGCTACTTCCATTACTCTTCCATTTTTATTTCCTGACCGTTATCGGCCTTGAAATTCAGTTTTTTTATCTTCTCCTGAAGTTGAATCATGCCGTAAAGCAGTGCTTCGGGTCGTGGCGGACAACCGGGGATATACACGTCGACCGGCAGAAAGGTGTCCACACCGCGAACCACGCTGTACGAGTTGTATATAAACGGTCCACCCGAAATGGCACATGCACCCATAGCGATCACAAATTTCGGATCGGGCATTTGGTCGTACAATCGTTTGAGTACCGGTTCCATTTTGCGAACAATGGTACCGGCTACCACAATTACATCGGCCTGACGTGGCGATGCACGGTATACTTCCATCCCAAAGCGTGCAAAATCGTGGCGGGGTGCCCCGGTTGCCATCATTTCAATGCCGCAGCAACTGGTGGCAAACGTAAGCGGCCACATCGAATTGGATCGGCCCCAGTTAACCAGAGCCGCTGCCGTTGTTAGAAATACGTTGCCATTACTCTCTTTTACAACCTGTTCGGCAAGTTGCTCAAATGCTTTGTCGTCTATTCCCATTTTAGTGCACCTTTTTTCCAGCCATACAACAGGCCAAGTCCCAAAACCACAAAAAAGATCAAAATCTCAACCAATCCGGCTACGCCCATATCCTTCATTACCACCGCCCACGGAAATATAAATACCGTGTCGACATCAAAAATTAAAAAGAGAATGGCAAATAGATAGTAACCTACGTTAAACTGAACCCACGACGGACCATGTGTTTTTATGCCGCATTCGTATGGCTCTGCCTTCTGAGGATTTGTACTCTTCGGATGAAAGAGATAAGAGATTAAAAGTGCCACACCTACAAGGCTAACACCCAGAATGAAGAAAAGAAGTAAATAAAGCTTAGTCATTTTATTTTTTGCTTTATTATTGTTTTAATCGTTTCGAAAATATCGAAATATGCAGATATTTAGATGTGTTTCTGTTGCAGAACTTTGTGTTATACGACTTTATCCATCATCTTTTACCTTTTTATTGCCCCTCATTGTCATAGAAAATAGTTATCAAATATTCCTAATATATTGTGTGTTTCCCATGCAATGTTCAATTAAAGTATCAATTTGTAATCACCTGATGTTATTTTAACATATTTGTGATTATTGATGCCTTTAATTTTTCGGCGTGTAAAAGTATACAGGTATTTGAGATAACCAAAGAAAAAAGAAAGAAAAATTGAACAGAAAAGGCAATTTTAATGTTAGCCTCATTTTTTTCGCAATTCTTTAGCTTTTGTTAAGTTTATTGTCGTAACTTTGGCTCAAAATAGAAATGTAGCAAAATTGATGCTGTACATTTGACCTAACTTCGTACTTAAATTTAAATGTCATGTTTAGTTATTACTTAATTGGTTTTACAAGCCTTTTACTTGTTGGTTCTTTTTGTTGGTTTTTTCTTAATCAGTTTTCAAAATATTTAGTTGGTAAAAAAGATGTCATCAGGCACTTATGCAAAGTATTTGATATTAAACTGTTTATAAGCGTTAAAATATTTCTTATACTTTGCGTTAATCCCTTCAATTTGCAAGCTTATACTGTTTCTGTTCGTGTGAAGGATGCATTTTCGGGAGAATTTGTTCGTGCACCCAAATTGTATTTTAATGGAAACTGTTATTTGCAGAGTCAGTCACAGAATAGCATTGTTTTTAATGTTCCCGATAATGATTCTCTTTTTTATGGATCCGTAAAGTTTGACGACAATAAATTGGATGTTAATTTTGAATGTCCGGTAAAGGTTAGGGCATATACCTTGGATGGGCGCACACTTTTTGGCCAAAATTCATATGTCTGCAATTCAAGCATTGGTGTTCCTGAATTGCACGGTGCAACGTTTTTAGTGTCGGTTCAATCTGTAATTGGAGCCGGAAAAACATTTCTTCTAAATAAAAACCAACCCTCTAAGTCTATAATTGTTGAACCGGAAAAGATTCGGAGCGAATCTTTTAAAATAGAATTGGCGGCTGAAGGATACCTTTCAGTAACCTTAAATTTGAAAAGAGGACCAGAGAATATAGATGTTTTTTTAAATCCGGTTGAACCGTTTGCGCCGAATTTTCTGAATCATCTTTATACCGATGCCGGGTTTAATGCCATCAAGTCTACGAATACGATTTCAAATATCAATGCGCTCGAATCCGTTAAATTGATTTATAATGTAAAAACGGACTCGGTCTATTTCTTTCATAGAGCCTTTGCGTCTTCTCACTATGAATTTGCAAAAAAAATATTAAATTATACTGGAAATGAAACCGATTTTTCAATGACTCAATACGTCAATAATCCTAACAGATATTTGTGGCCTGCAACACTTAATTATTCCAAATCTGCCAATTTGTGGTTTTTTGAACTTTATCCTTTCGATAATCTTGACTGCACATCAATCGAAAAATTAAACCGAATTATTGCTAAACATTGCTTTGCTGGCAACAGTATTGCGTTTTGTAATACTTCTTCATTTAATTCAAACTGCAAATTACAAAATGAAGTATCGCTTAATAGTTTATTTTCAGGGCAAGATTTTAATGCCATGAATTGTGGTATAAGCTATGGCTATGTTAGAATTTGTGAATCTGTAAACCCGAATGTTTTCTTGCCAAACCGGAGGGATATTGTGGTTTTAGATGCGATTCCTGACGGAATTCCTGTTGTGGCAGGTGTAATAACCACAGTTCCTCAAACACCTCTGAGCCATTTAAATGTTTTATGTCATAACCGTTCAACACCCAATGCAATGATTAGGTCCGAAGCTTTTATTCAAAAGATTAAAAGCCTTGATGGCCACCTTGTAAAATTTGAAGTTACATGCGACTCTTTTCGACTTGAACCGGCATCGATATCCGATGCAATGCTTTTTTGGGATAGCGTTAATATTAAGATTAATAAGCCGTTGGATTACGATTTGTCATTCAATCAATTGTTGTTTCCAAACTCCTTAGATATCAATTCTGTCTCTTCCGTTGGTGGAAAAGCGGCCAATTTTGCTTGCCTTTACCATCTGGCAAAACAGAGTAACGTACAAATTTCTACACCGGAAAATCCCTTTGTCATCCCTTTCTACTTTTATGCTGCCCACTTCAAAGCCTCTGGTGCATATAATTTGCTTCAGGACGCACTCAAGGATTCACTTTTTCTTCTAAATATAAATTATCGTTCAGTTGTACTGGAACATATTCGTTCTGCAATAGTTGATTTTCCATTAGATAAGTCATTATTAGATAGTGTATTATCTATAACTTTCACATCTGAATTTTCTAAATATAAGTTTCGATCCTCTACCAATGCAGAGGATATTAAAGGCTTTAATGGTGCTGGATTATACGATTCCTTTGGTGCCAGTGCAAATGACCCCGCTGACATTCAACAAGCTATTAAATGTGTGTGGGCAAGTTTGTGGAATCTGTCGGCTTACGAAGAGCGATCGTATTTCAATATCGATCAACGATCTGTTTTTATGGGAGTGCTGGCCCATCGGTCATTCGACAACGAAGTGGCCAATGGTGTAATGATTACGAAAAATTTGTATAACGAAAATCACGCCTTTACAATTAATGTTCAATTCGGTGAAGCCAGCGTTGTTAAACCTCCACACGGAATTATCCCCGATCAGGTGTTAGTTTACACTGCATCATTTGCTAATAATTCAGGTTTTACCATTCAGTATCTGCTTCATTCAAACTTGCTCAGAAACAGGGCTGGTAATGTGCTTTCCGATTCGTTGCTTACCGAACTTGGGCGTATTGGTATGGCTATTAAAAATTACTATTTTTTTACTGTCTATCCCGGGTCATCCGATTTCGCAAATTTTGCCTTGGACATCGAATTTAAAGTTGAGGTTATGAACGGACATCATGAAATTTATATTAAGCAGGTTCGCACATACAACTAAATTTCGCCATTTACCCCCATGCCAAAAAGTGCAAAATCGTACTTCACCGGATCCCCGGCATCAAATTCCCGAAGGGTTTTCATTAGTTCGGTAACCGCTTTAAAATCGTTGGCCTTTCGGGAAAGTAAGCCCAGTTTTCGGGCCGTTCCTGCCGAGTGCAAATCCAATGGAATCAATAATTCCGCTGGCGATATCTGTTTCCATAGGCCAAAATCTACGCCTCTGTTGTCGCTGCGCACCATCCACCGCAGGTACATATTCCGCCGAACCGGTGGTAATATCCGCTATATGTTTCAGTGTATGGGGCTGAACCGCGTAGGTTGCGAATAGTATACGGAATGCGGCCAACCGTTCGCAGGTATCGGTTCCGGTCGAAAATGCAGCTTCCAACCCGCCATGCGTTGTATAAATCCGGCGTAAAACCAATACGAAATCAACAAGGTCGTGACCGTTAAAGGTGCGGTACACAAACTTTTGCAAATTGGCAATTTCGGCGTCCGATGCATGCATTACAAAATCGAGTGGGGCGTTTTGCATTAGATCGAGTAGTTTGCCGCATGATTTTAGAATTAAATCGCGACGGCCCCAGGCCAAAATGGCAGCAAAAAAGCCGGCAATTTCTATATCTTCTTTTTGGTTGAACCGGTGGGGAATGGCGATTGGATCGTTGGGGATAAAATCGGGCCGATTGTAAAAATCTGCCCGTTCATTGAGTAGTTGCTTTAATTCTGAATCATTCATAGGCAGTAAAACAATGGATTGGAACAAAGGTTTTAGCATGGTAAGGTTCTTTCTTCTGTACGCTTCAGCCATAAACCATTTACACTTACAAATTCGTGCTTTTTGTGCTTCGAAAGTTGCTAAAATAAAAAAAACAGCCTAAAAAAATAAAAAAGTCGAATTTAAATGTGGTTTTTTTGTCGAAATGTTTTGTTATTTAAAACCTTTTCGTATAAATTTGCACAAACGTAAAATTAAAAGTGATGTCAAGCTTTATTCTACATATTCTGGTCGTTGTGGTGGTCATTATGATTGCGCAGTGAGTTAGGTATGCAGAATTGAATAACAAAATATTCGACAGCCTTTCTCAGAATGATGAGAAGGGCTTTTTTTATTTAACGTGGTGTCAAGTAAAATAACAAACAGATATGAAGCATAAATTCCGAAGCAGTACAAGTACTCAAGGCCGGTTAATGTCCGGTGCAAGAAGCCTTTGGCGCGCCAATGGTATGAAGGAAGAACATTTTGGTAAGCCGATTATTGCTGTGGTAAACTCGTTTACGCAGTTTGTGCCCGGACATACCCATTTGCACGAAATAGGCCAGAAAGTAAAAGCCTGGATCGAAGCGCAAGGGTGTTTTGCCGCCGAATTCAACACCATAGCCATCGACGATGGTATCGCTATGGGCCACGATGGCATGCTCTATTCGTTGCCATCGCGCGATTTAATCGCCGACAGTGTGGAGTACATGTGTAACGCACACCAGGTTGATGCCATGGTGTGCATTAGCAATTGCGATAAAATTACGCCGGGTATGCTTATCGCTGCCATGCGACTCAATATTCCGGCGGTGTTTGTGTCGGGCGGACCGATGGAAGCAGGTAATGCCCTTGGTCGCGACATGGATCTTGTGGATGTAATGGTCATGGGTGGCGACGAAAATGTGTCGGAAGCCGATCTGTATCAGGCCGAAAAGAATGCTTGTCCAACTTGTGGTTCGTGTTCGGGCATGTTTACCGCCAACAGCATGAATTGCCTTAACGAAGCGATTGGTCTCGCATTGCCGGGCAATGGCACGCTTCTGGCTACGCATGCCAACCGCATGAAACTGTTCGAAAAAGCAGCACAGCAAATTGTAACCAACACCTACAAATACTACCGCGATGGCGACGAATCGGTTTTGCCTCGCAACATTGGTACTCGTGCCGCATTTATGAATGCGATGCGCTTGGATATCGCCATGGGCGGTTCAACCAATACCGTGTTGCACCTTTTGGCTATTGCTCACGAAGCGGGTGTGGATTTTACCATGAAGGATATCGACGCACTCAGTCGTACCACGCCTGTACTTTGCAAGGTGGCACCCAATGCCGAATACCATATTCAGGATGTGAACCGTGCAGGAGGTATTATTTCAATTCTTGCGGAACTCAGTCGTGGTGGCTTGCTCGATACTTCGGTGTCGCGTGCCGATGGTCTTACTTTGGCACAGGCCATTGAACAGTACGACATTACCAACGTTAATGTATCGGACGAGGTAAAAAATATATACACCAGTGCGCCGGGTGGATTCTTTAACCTCAAAATGGGGTCGCAGTCATCTACG
>QKHT01000171.1 GCA_003249935.1 Bacteroidota bacterium | reverse complement strand
GAATGGCCCGATGTGGTATTGAAATCCTTTGTTTTCGACCCCAAGCCGCCAAATAGGGTCGAACCCGTTAAGCCATTGGTTCTGAATACACTTTCAATCCCAAAATCGGCACGCTGCCTGCCGAAAGCATATCCCGCAAAGGGTTTTAGCTTGAACCAAATGCCGGTACTGTCCGAGTAGTTAAATTCCAGCTTCGTGTCGTAGCGCACGCCATCCACGGTATTGTAGGCCAAAGCCCCGGGATTGAGAATGCCCCCGGTTTGCAACGTTTTATACAAATACACCGAATCCAATGAATAGTCGTATTTTTTGCCAAACAGCAAATATTTGGCCTTGAACCGCTTGCGGTAGTTCTCAACCGAATCGCGATAGGCTTGCGTTGTGGCTATTTTCGAAATCGAATCTTTCTTCACAAAGCTGACTAACTCAATGGTATCGAGTGGAATGGTTCGAACCGAAGCCCAAAACAACGAGTCGTTCACTATTTGCCGCGGTTCGAGTCTGTCGGCCACTTCAATTTCGAGCGATGGCCGTGGTAACGCTTTTTTAACCGAATCGGCCATTTCGCGGGCCTTTTTACGCATCTCTTTTTTCGAAATATCGGCTGCAACCACCGTAACCGGCTTACTAAAACTGCCGGTAAGTTCGTTTAGTGCCTTTTGCTCTTCGGCCACTTTCTTTTCGGTTCTACCTAAAAAAGAATGATCTAAAGCGGGATTAAGTTTAGTTTTATAATCGCTTACCGAAGCCACATAGTTGAAGGTGATATCGAAACCCCACGCCTTAGCATTCACCTTGTAATTCAGGTTTACCGGCATCCATACCTCGTCGGTTATGCGGCTATACATCAGATGCATCCGTCCGGTGCCGGACGGTATGGTTACGTCCAAATTGGCCGAATGGATGTTCCAGAATGCATCGGCCACACAAATGTAGCCGGCAAACAAATCCGCCCCTTTGCGGCGCGGTTCAACCCTTATTTTATGAATGGTACGCCCCATATCGCTGAATGCCCCTTCGAGCACAAAACGATACACCGAAAAAGCCCGCTTGTCGAAAGGCGAAATCATATCGTATTTTTCGGCATCGTACAAACTACTGGTTACCATGCTCATGGGCACTACATTCATGTTGTTTTTGGAGGTGTGCGTGGCAATTACTTTCTGTGTTACTTTATCGGGCAGTGCGAACGACACCTCGCTTATGGTTTCAGAAACGATTGGTAAATCCTGTTTTACACCTTCTTTCTCCAATCTTTTCCTTAGCAGTGCCGGAATTTTATTAAACGTGCCGGCCCCTTTCAAATACACCCTGCACTGGTATTCCGACACCTGATTGCGGTAATACGGCCCCATGGCAATGGCATGTCGCAAAATGTAGTTGGCAGGGTCTTCGTTGTTTTTGGTCACGCGAATTTCGGGCAGCACAATGCTTTGCGCGTTAAGAACGAAGTCGGTCGTCAAATCCGAACTTTCGACCTTTACCATCTTTTGTTCCGATACAAATCCCAACGATTGCGCCATTAAAAGCCACGCTCCGGCGGGTAAGGTCAGCGTATAAAAACCGTCGCTGTTGGTGGTGGTGCCCATGTTTAGTTTGCTCACATAAATACTGGCATAGGCCATTGGTGCGCCATTGGCATTGGTTACGCGGCCATTTATTTTGGCTGAACCCAATAGTGCAGCATTGGTGAGCCAGGCTATATACAAGGAAAGAAGTACAGATCTCATCGGATATGGGATATTGCTTTAACATTAATTAAAATTACAACGATAAAACATCTTTATTGTTACACCAATGCCATTGCATCCCGAAATCCATGCAGAATTTTCTCTAAAAAATAAATATTTTCGGTCAGCCGTTTTGAACTTTAACAAAAAGCATTATCTTTGCACCGCTTTACACGAAAAGCACTACGGGCGCTTAGCTCAGTCGGTTCAGAGCATCTGGTTTACACCCAGAGGGTCGGCGGTTCGAATCCGTCAGCGCCCACACAAAATAGCTTGCAGCAATGCAGGCTATTTTTGTTTTATGCCGGTTCTACTTTTATTCCCTATTAGACACTCTCAGTTGATTTCACAATTAATTTGCCATTTGCCCTCAAGCCCCCGATGAATCGGGGTAAACTTCCGGGCTTTTACTTTTTGTCTTCAGCCACAAAAATCAACTTCAGTTAAAAAAGGCCGCCGCTGCAAACACATTCCGGGCGGCCATTCGTTTAAGGCATACGGTTTAATTCTCATTTGCCTCCGGTTGTTTCGATACATCTTCTCCAAAGGTAAATCCAAGGCTTTGGGGGATTTTTGTTTTATTCGCTTGCACGTCCTCTATTGGTGTCAACCCATTATGATATTCGACTTCCGGGTTGCGTTGTATTTACTCTACAATTGTAATTTTACCCAACAATTAAAAAACTTTCGAAACCTTCCCCAAACCATATTGATTTACAAATAAAAATTTCTACATTTGCACCAAACAATACACAAGTCATGATTACAAGCATGTTAACAAACTGGTGGTGGCACAACTATTCAACCCAAAAAGGGAGCTGAGCCATATCGGTATGCGTTAACGCGATACAATATTTTACGGTCTGCACCCTTTGGGCAGACCGTTTTTTTTTGTAACAAAAATTAAAATACGACAATATGAAACTTAAAAGAATCGAATCGCCATATCTGGCCAACGAAGCCGGCAACTATGGCGAGTTTGGCGGGGCCTGGATTCCCGAAATGCTGCAACCCAACATCGACAATCTGCGCGAATGCTACCTGCAGATTATCGAAACCGAAAGTTTTCAGAAAGCGTTTTTCCATCTGCTCAAAACGTACGTAGGCCGACCAAGTCCGCTCACCTTCGCAGGGCGATTAAGCGAGCGTTACGGTGCAAAAATTTACCTCAAACGCGAGGACCTCAATCACACCGGTTCGCACAAAGTAAACAACACCATCGGACAGATATTGCTGGCCAAACAACTTGGCAAACAACGTATTATTGCCGAAACGGGCGCCGGACAACATGGTGTAGCCACGGCTACCGTATGTGCGCTTATGGGCTTGCAATGCATTGTGTACATGGGCGAAACCGATATTAAACGTCAGGCACCCAACGTAGCACGTATGCGCATGCTTGGTGCCGAAGTTCGCCCGGCCATGTGCGGCAACCGCACCCTGAAGGATGCCACCAACGAAGCCTTGCGCGACTGGATCAGCAATCCCGAGGACACCTATTATCTTATCGGTTCGGTGGTTGGGCCGCACCCATACCCCGAAATGGTGGCCCTGTTCCAAAGTGTGGTGAGCGACGAAATTCGCAGCCAGCTTGCCGAAGCCGAAGGCCGCGAACTGCCCGACTACGTGCTGGCTTGCGTAGGCGGAGGCAGCAACGCAGCAGGTGCTTTTTATCATTTTCTCAACGACACATCGGTGCAACTCATCGGGGTTGAGGCGGCCGGTTTGGGTGTCGATTCGGGCGAAACTGCTGCAACCATCACCACCGGCGAGGTCGGCGTTTTGCACGGCTCCAAATCGTACGTGATGCAGGACCACGACGGACAGGTGGTTGAACCGTATTCGATCTCGGCCGGACTCGATTATCCCGGCATTGGGCCGCTACATGCCCACTTACACGCATCGCAACGCGGCCGTTTTGTACACGCTACCGACCAGCAGGCGCTCGATGCCGCATTTCTCCTCACCGAACTCGAAGGCATCATCCCCGCCATCGAATCGGCCCACGCGCTGGCTGCATTGGAGCAGCTTCGGTTCAGCCAAAACGACATTGTGGTGGTTAACCTCTCGGGACGTGGCGATAAAGACATGGAAGCCTACATGGCCGAATTAGAAATCCGATTGAAGAAATAACGCTAAAACAGAAAACAATGAACAGAATAAAAGCACTTTTCGAAGCAAAATCCAACAATATACTATCGGTATTTTTTACAGCCGGCTTTCCGGAGTTGAACCATACCGTCACCATTCTCGAACAGCTACAGGCGTCGGGTGTCGATATGGTCGAAATTGGCATGCCCTATTCCGATCCCGTGGCCGACGGTCCTGTCATTCAGCACTCCAGCGAAGTATCGCTCAAAAACGGCATGAGCATCAAAACATTATTTGATCAACTACAAGGCATTCGCGAAAAAGTCACAATGCCGTTAGTCCTCATGGGCTACCTGAATCCGGTACTTAAATTCGGCGTTGAACCATTTCTGCAAAAATGCAAGGAAACCGGCATCGACGGCCTAATTATTCCCGACCTGCCGCTGCACGAGTACGAGGCCAACTACAAAGCACAATTCGAAGCCGCCGGCCTGCAAAACATCTTCCTCATCACGCCGCAAACCCCCGAGGCACGCATCCGAAAAATC
>QKHT01000089.1 GCA_003249935.1 Bacteroidota bacterium | reverse complement strand
CAGATTAACTAAGTCGCCTTCGACCAGCGATTCGATTAATCGCCCCCATTGTGAGGTAAACAGATAAGCGAGTTCCTTGATCTTTTTATCCGTCTCTTTAAACTGCTTATCCGTTTCCTTAAACATTTGCCAAACCTGCTCGAAAGTGGCCGGTTGGTGGTACGAACTTAATGGTTCTTCTATTTTATTGTGCTTGCTCATGGTGCTTGTATTGCTACAAATTTACATACATTTCGGTTCAAACAAAAACTTAAACAGCTATAAAACCGCCACCTACAAGCATATTGTCTCTGTAAAATACAGCCGTTTGTCCCGGTGTAATGGCATATTCAGGTTCATCCAAAACCACCCGCCAGCGGGCACCATGGTTCTCCACGCTGCCCGTTGCTTTTTGTCCGCGGTATCTGATCCGAATCTCAACCGTGGCCTCGAACAGCAGTTGAGGCAGGAGTGCGTTGCCATCTTTCACCCAAAATTCCGATTGGCTCAATTGTGCATATTGGCCCAAAATCACTTCGTTTTTATTTTGGTTGAACCCAATGACATACCACCGTTGGTTGGTCCAAATGCCCAAGCCGTGCCGCTGACCGATTGTATAATTAGGCAGTCCGGCGTGTTGACCAAGGATTTCGCCATCGGTGGTCACGAATTTTCCTGGTTGAACCGCTGAAAGAGCGTCAGGAGCCAAATCGCGCAACGTTTGGCGGTAGTCGCTATGGCCCGAAAAGCACAATCCGGTAGAGTTGCTAAGCGCAATCTTTGGGGTATATCCGGCATTACGGGCTATGTCCATCACTTCGGCCCGGGTCAAACCAGCCAATGGCCATACGACTTGGTTAAGCCATTCGCTTTTTAATCCCCAAAGAAAAAAGCTTTGATCTTTGTCGGCATCGGCGCCTCGTGCGATTGTTTTGCCATATTCGGTTTCAACGATTTCGGCATAATGGCCTGTGGCGACCAAGGGGCAATTATTTTGGCCTGCAATTTCGAACAGCTTAGGCCATTTAAAGTGAATGTTGCACCATGCACAAGGAAATGGTGTAATGCCATTGAGGTATCCATTTGTAAAATAGCCAAGTACATCGCGTGCAAAATCGGCTTTTAAATCGGCCGCAACATGTTCAATACCAAGTTTTTGTGCCATGGTTTTTGCCGGAACCAGATATTCGGCTTCTTCGCCCGGAAGGTGCAAAAATGTGCAACCAACCACGGTGTATCCGGCCTGCTGCAACAACACCGCCGCAGCGGTACTGTCGGCACCGCCACTCATGCCCAGGAGGACGCGTTTATTATTTGATTGTTGCAAATTTATCGTGAGTTAAATTACCGGATTATCACACACAACACATTTTGGGTCGATTCAGTTACCCTATACCGATTATCGGGTCGGTGTGCTACCACCCACACAATGTCGTTACCCGAGCAGAGCAGCCACTGTTTTTCCTTATCGGTAACGCTCAGTTTGAGGTCGGTAAAAAAGTCCGAAATCTTCTTAAATCCACTCATTCCCAAAGGTATAAACCTGTCGCCATGTTTCCATCGGCGCAGCGTAAGTGGCCAGGTGAGTTTATCGGCATCCAAAAACAGCTCGTTTGCGGTGCCAATAAGATTCGGTACTTCGTCAATCGGTTCAACCGAAATGCTAAACGAAAACGGCCATACAAAGTCGGTTTCGTCGGCATCGATGGTGAGCGAAACGTCCGAAAGCTCGGTAATCGGTTCAACCACAAAAAAACCGCGGTCCACAAGCAGCACGTATTTATCGGCGTAAAAGGTGGAGCCGTTGCGGAGATTTTCGGGGTTTGCGCAACGGTGTATGGTATCGGGGCTGAACCCCAGTGGCGAAAGCAGAGCGTGCAGCAAGGTGAGCGGCGTGGGCGAGGTGGTTACTGCTTCTATGGCTACGCGAATATTATCGCCTTCGCGCGCCACACTCATTTCCTGCCATTGGGCATAGTACATGTCGGCGAGGGTTTGGGCCTCGGTCATTATTTGGGCTGTATGTGCGAGCGTAGGTACAATGGCGGGGTTTACCTTTTTAATTTCTGGTAAAATATTATGTCTGAACCGGTTGCGAACGAAAGAGACGTCGGTATTGCTTTCGTCGGTAATCCATGCGATGCCGGCGTATTTGGCATACGATTCGATGTGGCTGCGTTGAACCCCCAGTAGTGGCCTGATAATGCGATTCATAACAGGTTTTATGCCGGTGAGCCCGCTAAGGCCCGAACCACGCACAAGGTTAATGAGCATGGTTTCGGCGTGGTCGTCGGCATGGTGGCCGGTGGCCAAAAACTCACCATGCCCGGCCAAGAGAAGTTCGTTAAAGTAGGCATAACGCACTTCGCGACCAGCCATTTCAACCGAAATGCCTTTTTCTGTTGCGAGTGACTTTACATCGGCTACATGCAAATGAAACGGGACATTCAGTTTTTTTGCTGCAGCTTCGCAAAATGAGGCATCGGCATTGGCACGTTCGCCCCGCAAACTGTGGTTTATATGAGCCGCCTCAACCTTGTAGCCCAACGAACACAACACGTTTAATAGCACCATTGAGTCGATACCACCACTTAATGCTACCAAAACCGATGTTCCTGGTTCCGGCATCTGGTGGCGCTCCATAAACTTTTTTATTTTTTGAGGAAATGTATTCATACTGCGAATTTAAGTAAGATATTGAAATAATATTTCAATAAATTGAAACATTACTTCAAAATCGAATACACCGCGAATCCGTTTGCCGGTTCTTCCTTGCTGTTGTCAAAATTGTGATTTCCATATTGCCACAAGTGCAATTATAAAAACCCATATTTGCAGAAAAGGCGTTAAGTGAAAATAAGAATTATTATATTTGCAGGAAATGAAATAAGAAAGCGATGAATATCAGTAATTTCAGTTCCGGTTCGTATATGCAGCGCTATCATTACAAAAGCTTTGAGCCGATTAAAATAGATTTGCCCTGGCAAATAGACCTTGCGGAATTAAATATGCTTTTGAGCCAGGCAAATTTGAAGTTAGGCGAACTCAATGCATTTTCGCAACTGATTCCCGACATCGACTTTTTTATAAAGATGCATGTATTAAAAGAGGGAACACAAAGTAGCCGTATCGAAGGTACGCAAACCAATATTGATGAGGCAATTCAAAAAGAAGAGTACATTCAACCCGAAAAGAAAGACGATTGGCAAGAGGTGCAAAACTATGTGGAGGCGATGAATTATGCCATAGATTGCCTGAATACCTTACCTTTAAGTAATCGCCTGCTGAAGCAAACGCACAAACTATTGTTACAAGGGGTGCGTGGTACTCAAAAATTACCGGGCGAATTTCGTCAAAGTCAGAATTGGATTGGAGGAAGTAGTTTAGCCGATGCTACATTTATTCCGCCACATCAGGATAGTGTACCTGAGCTTATGGGCGATTTAGAAAACTTTCTGCACAACGATTCCACCCTTGTTCCACCTTTAATTAAAATAGGTATTGCACACTATCAGTTCGAAACCATCCACCCGTTTTTGGATGGAAACGGACGAATTGGTCGACTGCTTATCACACTTTATTTGGTAAGTAATAATTTGTTACAAAAGCCCACATTGTATCTCTCCGATTTTTTCGAAAAAAACAAATCACTTTATTACGATAATCTTACCAGGGTGCGCACCCATAACGATTTAACACAGTGGTTAAAGTATTTTTTGGAGGGTGTACGGAGTACTTCCGAGAATTCGATACAAACGTTTAAAAGCATTATCAAACTCAGAAATGAGGCAGAAGATGCAATAGTATCATTAGGAAAAAAGCAAATGTTAGCCAAAGCTTTCTTGCAATATTTGTTCAGCAAACCAATTACCGAAGCGACGGATGTGGCTAATAACCTGGGAATTAGTGTTTCAACGGCTATTCGGCTTATCGACGATTTTGTGAAATTGGGTATTATTGTCGAGATTACAGGCTTCAAACGCAATCGTATTTTTTCATTCGAAAACTACATCAAGCTATTCAGGTAATTCAATCAATAAGCGTTCTTCCTTATTTTCTCATCTGCAAATAAAAATATCCATATTTTCAGAAAACGCGTTAAGTGAAAATAAGAGTCGCTTTGGGTTCAACCAAAAACACCGTAATTTAGGTAATACGGCTTTTTAGGTGGCTGACTTTAAACGTGACGATGGCGGTTCAATTACAGCAAATTAACAGTCGTAACGCCGATTTCAATGGGTAAATCACTATTTTTGCACAAAATAGATTAGGAATAATGAGCAAATATAAGCCACTTGAGTCGATATTGGTAAAACCCGCCGGCCCCGATTGTAATCTGGGCTGCAAATACTGTTTCTATCTCGAAAAGAAAGATTTGTTTAAAAATGTGGAAACACATCGCATGAGCGATAAAGTGCTGGAAGAGATGATTCGCCAACTGATGGAGCAGTCGGGCCCCAATGTGGCAGTGGGTTGGCAAGGGGGCGAACCCACACTCATGGGTATCGATTTTTATCGTAAAGCGGTTCAATTCGAAACCAAATACGGCAAAGGCAAAAGCGTAGGCAACGGGTTACAAACCAATGGCTTGTTGCTTAACGAGGAGTGGGCCGACTTTTTGAATGAGTACAATTTTTTGGTTGGTTTATCACTCGATGGCCCCGAACACATTCACGACCGCCATCGGCTTACACAAAACGATAAACCCTCGCACGCTATTGTCGAAAAAAATGCAAAAATGCTGCTTGATAAAGGTGTGGCGGTAAATGCCATGTGTTGCGTAACCAACTATTCGAGCCAGTATGCCGAAGAGCTTTATTATTACTACAAAAACCTTGGTTTTACCTGGATGCAGTTTATTCCTATTGTAGAAACAGACAAAGACAATCCCAAAAAAGCTGCTCCGTTTTCGGTAACCGATATTCAGTATGGCGAGTTTTTAATTGAATTGTTCGATTTGTGGATTGCCGATTTTGTAAACGGTATGCCTACAACCAACATCCGCCACTTCGATTCGGTATTTCATGCCTATGTGGGTGTAGAAGCCCCCGAATGTGCACTGAAACGCGAATGTGGCGTGTATACCGTGGTTGAACATAACGGCGATTTATTCTCGTGCGACTTTTTTGTTGAACCCAAATACAGGCTCGGTAACATAATGAATACCCGCCTGATTGATGCGCTGAATTCGGTTGAACAGCAAAAGTTTGGTGCCATGAAGGCCAAATTGCCCCGTAAGTGCGGCACCTGCAAATGGTATCGCTACTGCTATGGCGGATGCACCAAGGACCGTATTAAAGATCCGCGCGATAATGCCATGCCACGTTTTTGTAAGTCGTACACCATGTTTCAGGAGTATGCCGATCCGGTATTCAAACAGTTGGCTCAAAATTGGAAAGAAAATCAACAACAAATGCAGCAATTGCAACGTCAGGTTGGCGACAAACCCACTTACGATGCCTTTGGCGACTTTGTAAAATAATCAGTCATACTGTTGAAATACTCAAAGCAGTGAGCGGCCATATTTTCGGTATGCCGCTCACTGCTTTTTGTTTTATATCACGACCTATTGTCGGGGGGGATAGTCCCTGCTGAAAAATTACTATGTTGCAGATTATTAATTGTTTATCAACCATTATTTTAATCTAAGTGCAAGTAATTTGTGTCAAAACCCCCAAAATCTTTGCATTTCCCTTTTGAAAAGATGGATCGAAACAGCCGAAGGCCAATATAGTGTGAACCGTCCGCCTTAAACGAATGTCCGCCCGAAGGAATTTGAAGTGACCCGTAAAAAAACCTTCGATGTTTGAAATGGGTTCGGAACTATAATCTCTACTGATTCAACCGAAGTTACCTTGCGAACCCATAAGTTTCGAAGGTTTTAGGGTCACAAGAATTCATTCAGGACAAATTCGTTTTCAGCGGCGGCCTTTTTTGCTTACTTTTTGTGGCTGAAGACAAAAAGTAAGAGCCCGTGCGGCTTGAGCACAAACTCACAAATTAATTATGAATTTAGCTGCTGAGTTATTAAGCAAGCCCAAAATAACTCCGGTTTGCCCATTCCGCACATTATAAGTAACTTTGCGGTTCATCAAAACAGTACAATGATTACAATAGAACAAATTAAAGATCTATCAGGGCGCGAGTTAGCGCTGAGGAGGTATCTTTGACATCGATCGCAAATTAATCGACATCAACGAAGAGGAAACACGCACACAGGCACCCGATTTTTGGGACGATGCCAAACGTGCCGAAGAACACATGCGAAAACTCCGTTCGCTAAAAAGCTGGGTAACAGACTACGAAGCTGTTAAAAAAGCCATCGACGATCTCAATGTTTTTTTCGACTTTTATAAAGAAGGCGAGGCTTCCGAAGAGGAAATGGATGCCGAATACAAAGCAGTTATCAAATTAGTAGATGCACTGGAGCTTAAAAACATGCTTCAGCGCGAAGAAGATAAACTGGGTGCTGTACTTAAAATTAACGCTGGGGCTGGTGGTACCGAAGCCAACGATTGGGCCGAAATGTTGCAGCGCATGTATATGCGGTGGTGCGAGCGACGCAAATACAAACCCGAGATTACCAACTTTATTGCCGGCGACGAAGCCGGCGTAAAATCGGTAACCATTCAAATAGAAGGCGAGTATGCTTACGGCTATCTCAAAGGCGAAAACGGCGTACACCGTTTGGTGCGTCTGTCGCCGTTTAATGCGCAAAACAAACGGATGACTTCCTTTACCTCGGTCTTTGTAGCTCCACTGGTCGACGATACCATAAATATCGAAATTAACCCTTCGGATATTACCTGGGATACCTTCAGGTCGGGTGGTGCCGGTGGCCAGAATGTGAACAAGGTAGAAACCGGGGTTCGATTAAAACACGCACCATCGGGTATCATCATCGAAAATACCGAAAGCCGCTCGCAATTGGGAAATAAAGAAAACGCTCTCAGGCTTCTGAAATCGCAACTTTACGAACTCGAAATACGTAAACGTCTCGAAGAACAAAACAAACTCGAAAGTATGAAAAAGAAAATCGAGTGGGGAAGCCAAATACGATCGTATGTTTTTCAGCCATACCGTATGGTAAAGGACTTACGTACAGGTTGCGAAACATCGGATGTGCAAGGGGTTATGGATGGCGAAATCGACGATTTTATCACGGCATACCTCATGGAATATGGTGCAAGCGAATCGGTAGTAATGGAACGATAACCATCCATCCGCACGTGTGTACATATTTTAGAGGGATACAAACAAAACAACAATCTGTCTTATAAAAGCATAAAGACAAAAAGAGAATAAAAAAATGAAACCATCATCGTTTTTCGGAAAAGATATAAAAAAGCAGGAAGCCCAAAAAAAGGCAGCTCCTGCACCCAAACCACGGCAAAAACTGTCGCGCCCGGTAACAAAGGCCGATAAAGCTGCGGGGGTAATAAAACATGCAGCAGACATGCGACTCAATAAGTTTTTGGCCAATGGCGGACTTTGTTCTCGTCGCGATGCCGATACATTAATTGCAGGTGGCGACGTTTCGGTAAATGGTAAAGTGGTAACCGAAATGGGTTACAAGGTTAAGCCAAATGACAAGGTAACCTACAAAGGCAAAATAGTACTTGGCGAAAAAAAGGTGTACATCCTGCTCAATAAACCCAAAGATTGCGTAACCACTGTCGAAGACCCCGGTGGTTTGCGTACTGTTATGGACTATATCAAAGGGGCTTGTACCGAGCGCGTGTTTCCGGTTGGTCGACTTGACCGCAACACCACGGGCGTACTCCTTCTTACCAACGATGGCGATGTGGCCGCCCGACTTACCCATCCAAAGTACGAACGAAAAAAAATATATCATGTGTTCCTCGATAAAAAATTTGAGGATCTCCACTTCGAAAAAATGCTGCAAGGTATCGAACTTGAGGATGGTCCCATTAAAGCCGACAAACTCAGCTTTGTTGACCCCAAAGATTTTACCCAACTGGGCATCGAAATACATTCGGGACGTAACCGTATTGTTCGCCGTATGTTCGAACACTTAGGCTATAATGTCGAAAAACTCGATCGGGTAATGTTCGCTGGTCTTACTAAAAAGAAAATCGAGCGCGGCAAATGGCGCTTCCTTACCGAAAAAGAGATCAATATGCTCAAAATGTCGTAACCAAATAGTTTTTTAAAACACAATCAGGGAATCTCCGCAAAGGGATTCCCTGTTTTATTTTTGTCTGAACCCCTTGCTTCGGGTTGAGGTACAAAAACCGGCACCATTGTACTGCTTTTTTTGGTTGAACCATCCAACAACCGGATGTGCTCTGTTTTTTAGTAAACCGGCTCGGCAAAAAACCAAAACTCTTTTTACCCCATTAGTACCGAAATTGCCAATAAAATGTAACTTTGAGTTTTATAAACACACTAAAATAAATTGATATGTTCAGTTCCAATACTTATGCAACACGCCGTGATCGTTTGATCGCTTTGGTAAAAAGTGGCTTAATTCTTATACCAGGTAATACCGACTCGCCCATGAACTACCGGGCAAACATTTACCGGTTTCGACAAGATAGCACATTTTTATACTTTTTTGGTTTGGATGAACCCGGTCTTACCGGTGTTATCGATGCCGATAGTGGCGAATCGATGCTTTTTGGCGAAGACCCGACCATGGAAGATACCATTTGGATTGGATCTTTCGAACCGTTGCAACAAAAAGCCGAACGATGCGGTATTTCGAATACCGGTTCACCCGAAAAACTTAACGAAAAAGTGGCACAAGCTGTGGCAGAGGGTCGAATTATTCATATTTTACCGCCTTACCGTGCCGAACAGCAAATGCAAATTGCGGCACTTATTGGTTCGGAACCAAAAGCCAGCCAGGTACTCATTAATGCTTGTGTTACGTTGCGTTCGGTAAAAGAAGCGTGCGAGCTGGCCGAACTGGAAAAAGCCATGGAAGTGGCCTACCTGATACATACCACGGCTATGCACATGGCCAAACCGGGTGTGTACGAAAGCGAAATTGCAGGAACAATGGAAGGGCTTACACTTAAATATGGTGCTGGCATATCATTCCCCATTATTCTCTCGAAAAACGGCCAGATACTCCACAATCACCACCATCATAATTTGTTGGCTGAGAACGACCTGGTGGTTGTCGATGCCGGTTTCGAATCGTACCGCCATTATGCCACCGATAATACGCGCACAATTCCGGTTGGCGGCCGGTTCACCCAAAAGCAAAAAGAGATTTACGATATTGTACTGGCTGCCAATAACGCAGTACTCGAAAATGCAAAACCCGGCGTATTGTTTCGCGATATGCATTTTTTGGCCGCTACGGTTATTACCGATGGTTTAAAGCAATTGGGACTAATGAAAGGCAATACGGCCGAGGCAGTCGCATCAGGAGCTCATGCCCTCTTTTTCCCTCACGGGTTGGGCCACATGCTTGGCCTCGATGTGCACGACATGGAAAACTATGGCGAAACCTTTGTGGGCTACAATCACGAGGTGAAACGTTCGGAACAGTTTGGCACAGCCTACCTGCGTATGGCTCGAAGGCTCGAACCGGGTTTTGTAGTTACAAACGAACCGGGAATTTACTTTATTCCGGCACTTATCGATCAATGGCAGGCAGCAGGTACAAATAGTGATTTTATTAATTTCGATAAATTAACGGACTATCGCAGTTTTGGCGGTGTCAGGCTCGAAGACACCTTAGAAATAACCAGCCACGGAGCAAGGGTGATGGGCAAAAGAATTCCGATAACGGTTGAGGAAGTTGAACGCGAAATGGCGTAATAACACCGGTTGTAACATTGAAAAGTGTATTTGATATGACCTTTGTGGTGATATCCGATACACTTTTTGTGTAACGATGTTTGTAGGTGAAGGTAATTTATATCCATTCTCAACTATCATAATAATATATTTTAGACATCAATTTGGTTGTTTTGCTTGATATTTGACAGAGTTGCTGTGCAGAATGCAATTGTTAATGTAGCGAATTAACCCTGTTCTAAGGTATACTTGTTGAATCTATTTTTGTTTAATCCTGCAAAATTGTCGATTTTACAAGGGGTAATTTGTTATTTTCGACGTTTTTATCAAAAAAAATCAGAATATTTTGAGAAAAATCATGTTTTTGTTTTCAAATTTCAAATTTTTACTGATATTTGCAGCAAAGTTTACAAATTGACAATTTAATAGAATAAAATTAAAATTATGGCTACACTACGTTTTCAGGCTTTAGGAGAGCTATTTAAAAGGCAGCCAGTGAGTGTATCACTGCCGTCGCCACGCGTAACCGATTATTATGGTGAATTGGTTTTTGGTAAGGAAGCAATGCAGAAGTATTTGTCGAAAGATGCATACGAAGCAGTATTAGATGCCATCGAAGCCGGTACAACAATCGAACGTAAAATTTCGGATGCCGTTGCTCTTGGTTTAAAATCATGGGCACTTGATAAAGGCGCAACACATTATACCCACTGGTTTCAACCATTAACCGATGGTACTGCCGAAAAACACGACGGTTTTATCGATTATGGCGAAGGTGGCAATATCATCTCTAACTTCTCTGGCAAATTACTTGCTCAGCAAGAACCGGATGCCTCTTCATTCCCATCGGGTGGTATCCGTGCTACTTTCGAAGCACGCGGTTATACTGCTTGGGATGTAACTTCACCAGCATTTATCGTTGGTACTACCTTGTGTATTCCTACAATATTTATATCGTACACCGGCGAAGCTCTTGATTATAAAACGCCATTGCTCAAAGCACTTGCTGCTTCGGATAAAGCAGCTACCGATGTTTGTCAGTATTTCGATAAAAACATTACTAAAGTGCACAACAACCTCGGTTGGGAACAGGAGTATTTCCTTATCGACGAAGCACTTTATTTAACCCGTCCCGACCTTATGCTTACCGGTCGTACCCTTATGGGCCACGCCTCGGCTAAGGATCAACAATTGGAAGACCACTACTTCAGTTCAATTCCTGAACGTGTAACCAACTTTATGATGGAAATCGAAGTGGAAGCTCACAAATTGGGTATTCCGGCAAAAACCCGTCACAACGAGGTTGCACCAAACCAATTCGAGTTGGCTCCGATTTTCGAAGAGTGTAACCTTGCCAACGACCATAACCAACTGATTATGGACGTAATGAAACGTGTGGCTCGCAAACATAAGTTTGCCATCCTGTTGCACGAAAAGCCATTTGCCGGCATCAACGGTTCGGGCAAACACAACAACTGGTCTATGGCTACCAATACCGGCGTAAACTTGCTTTCGCCCGGTAAAAATCCAAAAGGCAACATGTTGTTCCTTACTTTCTTCGTAAACGTTATTTCTGCAGTATACAAACATCAGGATTTGCTTCGTGCTTCAATCCTTACCATGAGCAATACTTTCCGTTTGGGTGCTAACGAAGCACCTCCGGCAATTGTATCGGTATTCTGTGGCACGCAGCTTTCGGCTATGCTCGAAAACTTAGTTGAAAAAGTAACCAGCGAAAAAATGACACCGGAAGAAAAAACAGCGTTGAAACTTGGTATTGGTCGTTTGCCCGAAATTCTTCTCGACAACACCGACCGTAACCGTACTTCGCCTTTTGCTTTCACCGGTAACCGTTTCGAGTTCCGCGCCGTAGGTTCATCGGCTAACTGTGCTGCTGCAATGACTGCACTAAGTGCTGCTGTTGCACAACAACTTCGCGAGTTTAAAGTAGATGTGGATGCCCTTATTAAAAGTGGTGTTAAGAAAGACGAAGCGATCTTCCAGGTTATTAAAAAACTCATTATAGAATCAACTCCAATCCGTTTCGATGGTGATGGTTATTCGGATGAGTGGAAAAAAGAAGCTGCTCGTCGTGGTTTAAGCAATATTACCAGCGCACCTGAGTCAATCGGTAAATACCTCGATCCTGCGTCTAAAAAGGCACTTGTGGAAGGTGGTATCATGTCCGAACGCGAACTCGAAGCCCGTGTGGAAGTTGAGTACGAAAAATTTATTAAAAAGGTACAAATTGAAGCCCGCGTTCTTGGCGATTTGGCAATTAATCATATTGTGCCAACCGCTGTGGCTTACCAGTCGCATCTTATCGAAAACGTAAAAGGCTTGAAGGAAATTTTTACCGACAGCGAATTCGAAGAACTTGCAGGTGCACGCAAAGAACTTATAAAGGATATTTCGCATCATATCTCATCAATCAAAGCAAAAACTAAAGCGATGATTAATGCAAGAAAGGAGGCCAATGTAATTGAACATGCCAAAGAAAAGGCATTTGCTTACGAACAAAAAGTGCGTCCGTTTATCGACGATATTCGTTACCATATCGATAAACTTGAGTTGGTGGTAGACAACGAAATGTGGCCGTTGCCAAAATATCGCGAACTTTTGTTCAACAGATAATAAACTGTAAAATAGTTTTATGCTTATAAAAAGGCGGCTTCAAAATATGGAGCCGCCTTTCATTTTATTATCCCGTTTTGCGTTGAACCTAAGCCATACATGTGGTATAATTGCAACCATGTTACAATAATATTAAAATTTAGAGCTTGGAAATCACTTTTTAACCACTATTTTTTCTATTTTTACCAATACTTACAACATCAACATGGATAGGGATCGCCTTGAACAGCAACTTTCAGAATTTCTGCCGATACAACTCGATGAAATGGGGTCTGCCGGATTAATGGATCGGGTAGATAGTAAATACTTTTTTAATTCCGATATTCTACGCGCGTTGTTGCCATTATTAAAAGACGATTACCGTGTTCTGGTTGTATGTAACAATGCACTTCAGGAATACAACACTTACTATTTCGACACCAAGGAAAATAAAATGTATTTTGACCACCATAACCGCAAAGGCGAAAGATACAAAATAAGAGTAAGAACCTATGTGTCTAATGGTTTTACGTTTTTGGAACTAAAACACAGAAACAATAAAGGGCGAACCCGCAAAAAACGCCTCGCCTTCTCTTACATTGACGGCGACATTGAAGCTTCACTCAAATCTTTCGAATTTGAAGCATTACCCTATCATACCGGCGAATTGCGGGAAGTAATTAATAACTCGTTCTTCCGGATTACTTTGGTTTCTATCAAATCGGCAGAAAGGTGCACCATTGATGTTGGCTTACGGTTCAAACAAAATGGCATAGAAAAATCGCTCGAAAATCTTGTTGTAGCCGAAATTAAAAAGAGTAACCATTTGCACGATTCGAAACTCGAAAACATACTCCGCGAAATGGGGGTAAAACCAAAAAGTTTTAGCAAATATTGCATCGGTCGTGCCATGCTCGAACCCGATTTGAAACAAAATAGTTTTAAATCGGTTTTATTATCATTAGAAAAAATATTAACAAATGAATATATTTAATTTAATTGCGCCAATAATAGACGACACAGTAAGTTCCGGTTTTTTCGATATACCATTTTGGAGTGGTATTGATATGCTCGAAATGGTCGTGCGTTTTGCCCAAAACCTTTTCTTCGTTTTTGTTCTTGTAAAATTTCTTTATCTTAAATACGAAAATAATACCTACTACGCCTTTACCTACATCGCACTTAGTGTGGTTATTTTTATGATTTGTTTTTTATTGAACACGGTTAAACTTGAGTTGGGTTTTGCACTGGGTTTGTTTGCTATTTTTGGTATTTTGAGGTATCGTACCGATGCAATTCCAATTAAGGAAATGACTTATCTCTTTGTCGTAATTGGCATTACAGTTATAAATTCCTTGTCCAATAAACTTATTTCCCACTCAGAATTGCTTGGCGCAAATTTGCTTATTTTGTGGATAATATGGATTTTAGAGCACAATAAGCTCCTTAAAAGCGAAAAAAGGAAAGTAATTTTGTACGAAAAAATACAGCTTATTAAGCCCGAAAATCAGGCTTTAATGCTCGAAGATTTAAAGCAGAGAACCGGTCTGAATATTACAAGATATGAAGTTGGCTCTATTAATCTGTTGCGCGATACCGCTGAAGTAATCATTTTTTATTAAGAGCCGGTGATTAAGATATTTTCATTATCAGCTGGTAATGTTCTGCTTATCGGACTGCTTTTAATTAATGCAAATAAAGTTGAGGCTAAAGTTCCTCATAATTATGGTAAGGCTGAGTTTAATATTACCGTGCCATACAATAAAAAGCTATCGTTTACTTTTTGTCCCGATATTAAATTGCTCGATTTTAAAACCTTTAACGAGGCCTTGTTGGGTGTTGGAGCCGAGTATAAAATAGCTGGTTTTGCCTCTATTGGTTCTATTTACAAATACGGATGGTACGAAAGCAAAACGGTAATTTACCCGCAAAACCGATATGCGGTATTTTTGGGCAACGATTTGCCACGATTCGATGGTTTCAAGCTGAAATCACGCATTATGTTTGCCAATTATTCGGAGTTTGAAGACGATATAACGCTTTCATCAAACTATTGGCGCTACCGTGTCTCGCTGGATTATTCTCGCAAAGGATGGTTTACTTCACCCTATGCCAGTTACGAATGGTATTACAACACAAGCGATGCAAGCTTTACTAAAAGACGGTTCAGAGCAGGATTTACCTTCGATGTAGGTAAACGTAAAGAAGTTTCGATATACTATATGCGTCAGGTCTGGCTTCAAAAAACAAAAGCCGCCAATTTGGCCGGTATCAGTTTTAATTATTCTTTAAAGCCAATATTTAAAAAGAACAAAAGCAATTAAAAGACGCTTTTTGTGAATAACACAGAGTTGTTACCTTTGTGCAAAAAAGAGAATGAAAGACTTTAAGAAATATTTTACCATAAATGCACTTCCCGAGGATGTGTTTAATGCCCTCACCAACCCACTTATTATTACCATGTGGTCGGGCGAACCCAATGTAATGTCGGCTGAACCGGGAAGCGAGTTCGAGTGGTTCGATGGCAGTATTTGTGGAAAAAATTTACGCTTCGAACAACATAAACTAATTGAACAGCAATGGTATTTTGGCGAAGATGATGAAAAGCCTTCTATTGTAACAATTAAATTACACATTAATAAAGAAAGCACCAGTTTAGAGCTTCGTCATACAAATATACCTGATGAGGCATACGAAAACATTGTTGAAGGGTGGGAGAGCGACATTATATCGCCTTTGCGCGATTTGCTCGAAGAGTAATACAATAGAACGTTAGATTTTGAATGTTCGATGTTCAACAAAATTGAACCGGGTTATACCGCAATTAAAAAACGCAGATTGTTGTGTAATGTTTACATAATCAATGCATTATATTAGTCTAACGTACTTTGGTAATAAACAACAAAAAAAAGGACCGGTTAAATAAAATTGAACCGGCCCTTTTTTTTGTGCTATTTATCGCGGATATATATCGAAATTGGTACGCCCGAAAAATCCCATTTCTCTCGAATTTTGTTTTCAAGAAACCGCTTGTATGGAGCCTTAACGTATTGTGGCAAGTTGGTGAAAAACGCAAAAGATGGCGTTTGCGTTGGCAACTGACTAATATATTTAATTTTAATCGTTTTTCCTTTAAGTGCCGGTGGGGGATAAGCCTCGATAAGTGGCAACAAATATTCATTAATTTCTGATGTACGAACCTTACGTTTGCGATTCTCAAAAACCTGCATCGCAACATCCAGTGCTTTATGAATACGCTGTTTACTGATAGCCGAGGCAAAAATTACAGTAAAATCAGTGTATGGGGCAAAGCGTTCTTTAAGTGCTTTTTCGTATTCCAGTGCTGTGTTATTCCCTTTGTTCTCAATCAAGTCCCATTTGTTTACCACAACCACCATCCCTTTGCGGTTTCGCATAATAATATTGGCAATATTAAGGTCCTGAGCCTCCAAACCACGAACTGCATCAATCATTAATATACAAATGTCGGCATATTCAATGGCACGTATCGAACGCATTACCGAATAAAATTCCAAATCTTCACTTACCTTACCTTTTTTTCGAATACCAGCCGTATCAATAAGATAAAAATTATAACCAAATTTGTTGTAATGTGTTGTAATTGCATCGCGTGTGGTTCCGGCAATATCGGTAACAATATTGCGTTCTTCGTCCATAAATGCATTTATCAACGATGATTTACCCACATTCGGACGACCAACTACGGCGATTTTCGGAATATCGGGTTCCAGTGGTTGCTCTTCCTCAAATTGCAAAGCATCTACAATTTCATCAAGTAAGTCGCCGGTTCCCGAACCATTAATTGATGACAAATTGTGATAGTTGCCTAAACCTAACCCATAAAACTCATAGGCATCATCCTGACGGGCGTTATTGTCAACTTTATTTACAGCCAAAAATACTTTTTTATCTGCCCGCCGTAAAATATCGGCTACAGCCTCGTCCATATCAGTAATGCCAGTACAAACATCTACTACAAAAATAATGGCATCAGCTTCTTCGATAGCTAAAAAAACCTGTTTACGTATTTCCTTTTCGAAAGTATCGTCGCTATTCACAACATAGCCACCGGTATCTATTACCGAGAATTCTTTCCCGTTCCAAATTACTTTACCATACTGTCGGTCGCGGGTTACACCGGCAGTTTCGTCTACTATTGCGCGACGTGTTTCCGTGAGCCTGTTAAACAATGTCGACTTACCCACGTTGGGTCGACCCACTATCGCTACTAAATTACCCATTGAAAATATTTTTTGCAAAAGTAGCTATTTTTTTCGGTTATTGTTCTATGTCAAATCTTTATGGCTGTTCGTTCTTGCCTAAAGCTTATTGTGTGGTACTATAATTGGCCTATCTTCAAATTGTTGCAGTGATAATAGGGTACAATAGTCATTCAGCTTAGTTTTTTTTATGTTTTGGCGAACCAATAGCCTCATAATCGTTAATATTCTGTAAATAGCGCACTAAATGAGCTAATTAGCCTAATAATACCCAAATTAATTCAAAAGAACCATTACCTTTGCACGCCTTTTCAAAGAAGGGTGATTGTCTCAAGAGTAGAGTTCAATCTGGGTTATTAATAAATATTTCCGGGAGTCGTTACGATTTTGCAGAGTGATAAGCACTTAACAAGTTCCGGGAATTAAAACAAAAACAAAAAATGTCAACATTCACCGGAACCGGCTTAAAACCGGAAATTCTCGAAGCAATTGGAGAAATGGGCTTTGAAACGCCAACGCCAATTCAAGCATTAACCATCCCACACATTCTTACAAGCAGCGACGACTTGGTTGCGCTTGCACAAACCGGAACGGGCAAAACTGCCGCATTCGGTCTTCCCATTATTCATAAGGTTGATTTGTCTAAGAACCACGTGCAGGCAATGATAATTTGCCCAACACGCGAGTTATGCCTGCAAATTACATCGGATATTACCAAATACTCGAAGTTCTTACGTGGTTTAAATGTAACACCAGTTTATGGCGGTGCTGATATCATGCGCCAAATCCGTTCGCTGCGTGATGGTTCGCAAATCGTTGTCGGTACACCCGGTCGGGTAACCGACCTTTTACGTCGTGGTGCCCTCAATTTGTCGAAAATAGATTTTATGGTACTCGACGAAGCCGACGAAATGCTCAATATGGGTTTTAAGGACGATTTGGATTTTATATTGTCCGATACACCGTCGACAAAACAAACGATGTTGTTCTCGGCGACCATGCCACACGAAATTCGTCGTATTGCCCAGCAATACATGAATAATCCTACCGAAGTGGCTTCAAGTGCAGCCAATATTGCTGCAACCAATGTCGAACACCATTATTATGTAATTCATGCTAAAGATCGATACGAAACATTAAAACGTTTGGCCGATTTTCATCCCGATATTTATGGCATAATTTTTTGCAGAACACGTCAGGATTGTAAACATGTAGCCGATAAATTAATGGGCGATGGTTATAACGCCGATGCTTTGCATGGCGATTTGTCTCAGGCTCAGCGCGATTACGTAATGGGTCGTTTCCGCAGCCGCCATTTACAACTTTTGGTCGCAACTGATGTCGCGGCTCGTGGTATCGATGTTACAGATCTTACGCATGTAATCAACTACGATTTACCCGATGATTCGGAAGTGTATATTCACCGTAGCGGTCGTACCGGCCGTGCCGGTAAAAGTGGTATCTCCATTTCACTTGTACATACCCGCGAACAAGGTCGTATCCGTGATGTAGAGCGAATGTCGAAAAAAACATTTATTCGCAAGCAAGTGCCTGGTGGAACCGATGTATGTAAAAAACAACTCTTTCACTTTATAGAAAAGGTCGAAAATGTGGCGGTAGACGAAGACAGAATAGCCGAATTTATGCCGGAGGTTATGGAAAAACTCAAGGATTTGAATTACGAGCAACTGTTAACTCGATTTGTTTCTGCCGAATTTAACCGTTTTCTCGATTACTATAAAAATGCACGCGATCTTAATGTGCAAATGCACGAACCACGCAATGCACGCGGTAACGACCGTGGCGACCGTGGTGGTCGATCGGATTTCGGACGGGATCGGAACGATCGTGCGCCAAGGTTGGAACGTCGTAATTTACGTTCGGAAGATCGTGGTGAACGTGGTGGAATGCGCACTGAACGTTTCTCTAAAACGGAAGATGATGCTTCATTTACAAAGGTTTACATTAATTTAGGTGTAAAACAAAACCTCTCGCCGGTAAAACTGATTGGTTTGGTTAATGATGCCAGCGATCGTAAAAAACCTCGAATTGGCCGTATTGATATGATGAAAAAATTCACATTTTTCGAAATTGAAAAAAGTGCCGCCGACAGATTAATTAATTCACTTAATGGTCGTAATTTCGAAGGTATCGAACTGGCTGCTCACGAATATGTGGAAACCCCCAATGGTGGTGCGTTAAGTGGCGATTTTGAAATGAAAAGAAAAAAACGCAGATAGCCTGCAATAGTAAACTAAAAAAAGCCGGACATTTTACTGCCCGGCTTTTTTTGTATGATTCAATTTTTTACCGGAATCAGATTAAATACCAACACCGCCCTTCCCTTTATTAAAATCCGGTTACCAGTGGGCTTTACCTGTAAATACCCGGTTCGCACCGATGCCTGAAAAACATTTAAGGTCTCTTTGCAAAGTCTGCCAGCCCAATAAGGCCCTAAGGCACATTGGGCCGAACCGGTAACCGGATCTTCGTTTATGCCCAAAGCTGGTACAAAACAGCGATTTACATAATCAACGCCTTCTTTTTTCGATATTGCCGATAGAATAATCTGTCCTATACCTATTTGCAAGAGTAAGGAAAAATCAGGTTTGGCGTTTTCAACATACTCCTCGGATGGCGCAATGGCTACAACCCAGTTTTGCTCTGTGTTGTAATACTCTTTTACCGGTGTATTCAGCGCAACTTCCAACTCAGGTGGAATCACTGCCGGAACAAGGCTAAATTGCGGAAAGTCAAGTACAATACCTCCGTCATCTTCTACCCATGCCGACAAAATACCAAACTTCGAATGCAATAACACCATCTCACCCACAGCAATTTGCCCGATGTGGTTCAAACAAAACACCGCCGATAATGTAGCATGACCACACAACGGAATTTCGGCAATAGGTGTGTAAAACCGTATTTGCCAATTGTTATTGTGAGGCCAGCAAAAAGCTGTTTCGGACAGATTAAGTTCCGATGCTACACTTTGCATCCATGCAGCAACAGGCTCGGCGTTAAGTATACAAACACCGGCAGGATTTCCTTCAAACGGCTGCAATGCAAAGGCATCCACATGAAAAAGTTGCATATACTTCTCTTTAAAAATGCTGAAGTGCCGACGCTAAGCCTTCGTAACGATCTACATAATCGTTCATCGAGTGTTTTATTATTTCGAGGGCTTCCACGCGATTGTATGTTTCAGTAATTTCTACACTACGCTCCATTCCAGGTAAATCCTTGTATGTTAGGAAGTAGTGCTTTAAACGAATAATCGCCTGTTCGGGCACTTGTGTAATATCGGTAAAACTGCCATAAATAATATCGTCCTTAAGAACCGCAATTATTTTATCGTCGGCTTTGTTCCCATCTATCATTCGAAAGCCACCAATTGGTATAGCACGGCAAAGTATGTCGCCATGAGGTATTTCGCTTTCAGTTAATACGCAAATATCCAATGGGTCGCCATCCCCATCAATGTTTGAATAGCCGGTTTTTTCGCAACAATGTTTGCCCACTTCGGTTCCGCAATAGGTTTGCGGAATAAACCCATACAATGCGGGTGCGAAGTTCGAAAATTTTTGCGGACGGTCTAATTTAAGGTATCCCGAAACTTTATCTACTTCGTATTTTACAGTGTCGGTCGGAACCATTTCGATAAAACATGTGAGAATTTCCGGTGCCTCGCGGCCAATGTCAATGCCATGCCAGGGATGCGATTTGTAACGTAGGCCCATCAATCGGCCTATCTGATCCATTAATGCACTTTTTGCCATAAAAGGTTATTTGTTAAACATATATTGGTAAACAAATTAAAGCGAACAAGGTTTATTTTAACCCAAAAGACTTACCCTACGCAGTGCTTCTTCGTTAATTATTTTTACTTTACGCCCGTCTACTGTAATGAGTTTTTCTGACGAAAAATTAGAAAGCGTTCTAATCGCATTCGAAGTAGTCATATTAGATAAATTGGCCAAATCTTCGCGCGAGAGAAAAATACTTAATGTAGCACCATCCTCTTCAAGTCCATAAGTGTCTCTTAAAAACAGCAATGCTTCGGCCAAACGACCACGGATGTGTTTTTGTGTCAGCGAAATGGTTTGCTGGTTCGATACGCCAAGATCTTTTGCCAGCATTTTAATAAAATACATCGCCAGATTGTTATTCTGTCGGATACAATATTTAAGATGATCGCGTGGTATTAGTAGTACATAACTCTCTTCGATAGTAATCGAAGATGTTAAATAATTCTCTTCGGCAAATAATGCTCTATAACCAAAAAATTCGATGGGTTTAATTAAATCCACAATTTGCCCGCGACCGCCAACGCCTTCTTTAAAAATTTTCACCTTACCTTTCATCAAACAAAATAAACCCGGAGGTTGCTCCTGATTGGTGTATATTATCTGGTTTTTTTTAAACCGTTGTACGATACTCGTGGCTTTAACTAATTCTTGTTCCTCTTCATTTAAGAAACCGTAGAATGGTTGTAATTGCTCAACGCTAAACTGTTTTTCAGGTTGTAAAATGGCCATTGTGTTGTGTGCTTCAAAGCTATGTTATACAACACAAATATATCAATTAATTTGGATAAGTAACAAAATATGTGTTAGAAATATTTAATTTTATTTCGATAGCGTATAGTTTTATTTTGAAAATCCGGCTAAGTTTAAATACATCTGTCATTCTTTCGGGACTTTATACGTCAAAAAAAGCACTACTTTTGTCCAAAAAATAGTATGCACCAATATCAAGTTTTAGGTTTTATAGCCGCGTCGCTTACCACTTTCTCATTTGTTCCGCAATCCATCAAAACAATTAGAACCAAAAATACCGAAGGTATTTCGTTGTGGATGTACATTTTCTTTACTGTTGGCCTTTTTCTGTGGGAATATTATGGAATTTGTACCTTGCAATGGCCTATCATTATTTCTAATATCATTTGCATTACTTTGGTTATTCCAATCTTGTATCTGAAAATTAAAAATAGTTTTCAGATTTCGAAGAACTAGCAGATTCCCAACTTCGGGTATTCATTGCCGTGGGTTTTCTTCCGGTTATATTTAAGCATTAATTTGTGCCACGTTTTTTTGTTTGGTTGAACCAAATGCAAAAGTTTTGTACATAACCGTGAACACTTAAAAATATTAATCATTCATGTTTTTCCTTTTGTGTTAAATGTTAATTTGTAACTATCTCATTATCAGGAGGAATTAGATTTGGTTAACAATTTAGTTAACATGAAATTGTGGACGTAAGAAACTTGTAAAGAAATTTGTAGTGTTATAATATACAGAAAAAGAGATAATTAAATGAATTGTGATTGACTGTGACGTATTTTGCATTGTTTTTTAACTGTAAATACAATGTAAAATAATTTGGATTATAATTTACTTTATTGTAAATTTGAAGCAGATGAATTTTCAAATGAAATTAACATTTAAAATATCGGTTCTGTTTCTCTCTCTGTTCATTATTGGCAGCAAATGTTTGGCAAATTCTAATGCAACAGAAAATGTATCAAATTGGTATGGCAATGGAAGTTTCAATTTTGCAGCAGCAGATAATCAGATTTTAGTATCGGTTGATAAAAATCCTTGGGAATCGTTCACTGTGGTTGTTAAAGCCAATGAAATTGTTGATAATCCTTTTTTGTATTTGTCTGTAAAGTCCACCGAAAATGTGGCTATAAGAATTGATTTGTCCGATGGAACAAATTTTGTTTCAGATGCCAAATCAGGAGTGCAAAATGTTTCCGCAAGTCTCGAATATGGGCGGATAGTATTTGATCTCAGAGATTTAATTAGTCGGGTAAATTTGGTTGATAATGTTTATTTGATAGTGTATCTTAATCCGGGTAAAAAATTTCAGGGTTCCGTGGCATTCAGTGATGTATCTTTTAAAGCAGCAGCCCCGGTTCAACCACAACCCGAGCAGCCCCGGCTAAATTTGTATCCTACGGTAACCAATTCGTTTACCAATGTCGAAATTCCTGAAGATCATTGTAAAGTGCTCAAGGTTTACGACGCCAACGGACATGTAAAAGCGGTTTATCCAATTAACCAGCAAAAAGGTTCAATTCTAAAGGTTCAACTCGAAAATCTGGCGCAAGGGAATTACTTTATTCGCATAGACGGAAATTCCAAAGCTTTTTCAAATCAATTGATTGTAAATTAATTTCCTTCAATTTCTTATTGTTATATTTCGCACAAATTTTTATCTTCGCACTAAACATATGTAGCGTGATAATTATCTATACATATATCTCCAATCTTTATCACAATAACGGTAAAGGCCTTTTTGCTTGCTGGATGGTTTAGCCATTTGCCGGTTTTGCAATTTTATTCTCCCAATAATTAATATTTTTTTATGCACGGTATTGTATTCGATATCAAGCGCTTTAGTATTCACGATGGACCTGGTGTCCGGACCACTGTTTTTTTTAAAGGTTGTCCGCTAAGCTGTATCTGGTGTCACAACCCCGAAAGTCAGTCCAAGTCTCCGGTTACCATTACCGAAAGTTATGGTGTAAATGGCACAAACTATTCGATGCCAAAAACTTATGGTGTTTTGTATGAACCGGAGGCCTTAATGAAGGAAATACTTAAGGACAAGGATCTGATGACACAATCAGGCGGTGGCGTTACTTTTTCCGGGGGTGAACCGCTTTTGCAGCATGCGTTCTTGTTGGAGATGCTTGAACGATGTCAATCGGCCGGGATTCATACCGTTGTTGATACAAGTGGTTTTTGCAAACGCCAAAGCCTTATGGATGCTGCAAAAAATACCGATCTGTTTCTTTACGACATAAAATTGGCAGATAGGGCAAAACATATAGAATTTACAAATACGTCGAATGAGCCCATTTTTAAAAATCTTAAGGCACTACGTTCCGCACAAAAACCTGTGTGGTTACGAATTCCGTTAATTCCGGGGATTAATTCATCGGTTGAAATGCAATTGGAAAATATCAGAGTGCTATCAGATTTGGATTCCAAATGTTACCCCGTTTTTTTATTGCCGTTTAATCGTGCAGGTTTTCATAAATATAAAAACCTGCAGATGAAGAATATGCTTATAGATGTTATGCCATTATCTTCTGGTGAGATGGAGGCAATATGCAACTTGTATATCACCCATGGATTCAACGCAACCATAGGCAGCATTTAACATAATTAATCCCTCAGTATTAATCATTTTAAACACATTAACAATACATAATGAAAACCAATAGAATAAACCGACTTCGCGAGCAGAGTTTATCGGCTATAAATGCGCTATCGGCCGAACGTGCAGAGCTCGTTACCGAATTTTATCGGGATATGATAGAAATCTCAGATACAGTGCCATTGCAGCGTGCCAAATCGTTTTATCATGTAATGAACCGGAAAACTATTTGTATTAATGATGGCGAATTAATTGTTGGTGAACGTGGTCCGGCACCTAAAGCTACACCGACTTATCCTGAAATTTGTTTGCATACACTCGAAGATTTGGAGGTTTTGCATTCGCGGCAGAAGGTAAACTTTAAGGTAAGCGAAGAGATGCGGCAGATTTACGAAGCATCGATTATACCGTTTTGGACAGGAAAAACGAATCGCGACAGAGTAATGTCGGCTTTACCGAATGATTGGAAAGACGCATATTCTGCCGGAATTTTTACTGAATTTATGGAGCAGCGCGCACCCGGGCATACTGTTGCCGGGCAAAAACTCTATCAAACCGGCATGAACGATTTAATAACGGCGTGCAAAAAAAAACAAAAAGATTTGAATTCTGCCAGCCCCGATTACATTGAAATGTATGGGCAACTTGAGGCCATGAAGACCTCTGCGAAGGCTATTGTTCGGTTTGCTGAACGGCATGCAATAGCCCTGATGGCGATGGCCGATACAGAATTGGATGCTGTTAGGAAAGAAGAATTAATGGCAATGGCCAAAATATGCCAACGTGTTCCGGCCAATGCACCCCAAACCTTTCACGAAGCCTTGCAGCATTATTGGTTCATTCATGTAGGTGTAATTACTGAGGTCAATCCTTGGGATTCGTTTAATCCGGGACGGCTCGACCAGAATTTGTGGCCTTATTTTAGTGCCGATTTGGTACAGGGCACGCTAACTATTCAACAGGCTACGGAATTGTTGCAATGCTTCTGGATAAAATTCAATAATCATCCCTCGCCCCCGAAAGTGGGAATAACTGCACAGGAAAGCAGTACCTATACCGATTTTTCGCTTATAAACCTTGGTGGACTTACCCCCGAGGGTAACGACGGTACCAACGATCTTACTTATCTGATATTGTCTGTAATAAAAGAGATGCGTTTGCTTCAGCCCAGTTCTATGGTTCAGGTGAGCCATAAAAACCCCGACAAACTTATTCTTGATACCTTAGATATTCTTAAAACAGGTTTTGGCCAACCTTCTGTATTCAATACCGATGCAATTATTAAGGAGCTGATGAACCAGGGAAAAAGCAGGGTTGATGCCACAAACGGTGGGGCCAGTGGTTGTGTTGAGGCCGGAGCGTTCGGGACGGAAGCTTATTTTTTAACGGGTTACTTTAATCTGCCCAAAATAGTTGAAATTACTTTAAATAACGGGTTCGATCCGGTTCAGGGCAAAATGCTTGGAATGCAAAGCGGCGACCCGTTACAATTTAAAACAATGGACGATTTTCGAGCTGCTTTTGTAAAGCAGCTTAACCATTTTGTCGAAATAAAACTTCGCGGCAATGATATTATCGAAAAGGTGTTTATGGATTACATGCCTACGCCGTTTTTATCTTTGTTTATTGAAGATTGTATCGAGAATGCCAAAGATTACGGAAGGGGTGGGGCACGGTATAATACAAGCTATATTCAAGGTGTAGGTATTGGAACCGTTACCGATTGTTTTTCGGCTATAAAATATCATGTGTTTGATAAACAGAGTGTAACAATGCACAAATTGTTACACTCATTGCACGAAAATTTTAACGGACAGGGACAGCTTCAGGCTATATTGATATATCAAACGCCAAAATATGGCAACGACCTTTCGTACGCCGATGTTGAGGCAAAATTTGTTTTCGATGCATTCTTCGCGGCAGTAGATGGCCATATTACCCCTCGGGGTGCTGTTACCCATGTAGATATGTTGCCAACAACCTGCCATATTTATTTTGGTAAAGTGTTGGGGGCAACACCCGATGGGCGAATTGCCGGAATGCCGGTGTCGGAAGGGATATCGCCTGCACAGGGAGCCGATACTCAGGGCCCATCTGCCGTAATAAAATCGGCACTTAGTTTCGATCACTTAAAAACCGGTGGCACGTTGCTTAATCAAAAGTTTACGCCGGGTTATTTTTCTCATCCAAAAGCAGACGAAAGCGTTAAGGATCTAATTCGCACCTACTTTTCGAACTACGGCCATCACATTCAACTCAATGTGGTTAATGCTGATACTTTGCGAAAGGCACAAAAAAATCCGGAATTGTACCGCGATCTGATTGTCAGGGTTGCTGGTTACAGCGATTATTTTAACGATTTGGGAGAATCGCTTCAGGAAGAGATAATTTTGCGCACCGAACATGAATCAATATAATTTATTTAAAATCAGATGAAACAATTATTAATTGCTGTTTTAATAACCTCAACAGCATTGGTTAATGGTCAGAAAGCCTCGCTAAAGGCACTTTACGAACGGAATGATACCATCGAAAATTTCAGGAAACTGGTGTATTACAATAATGTAGCACCAAAATGGATTAACAACTCCACCTGTATGTATTCTGTAAATACACCATCGGGTACTGTGTATTATTTGTGGCAGGCAAAAAAAGCCCAAAAGTCGTTAATGTTCGACACCAACAAGCTGGCTCGTCTTCTTTCAAAGGAAATGAATGAGTCGGTATCTCCTTTCAATCTTGCCATTACGTCGGTTGAGGTTGATAGCGGATTGAAGCAAGTGGATTTTGTATTTAGAGGATACCATTGGGCCTTTAAACTAATCGGTTCGGACCTTAAGAAGGGTGAAAAAGTAAAAGATAAATCTGCACCGGCAAAGTACTGGGCCGAATCGGATGAGGAGGATAGCAGCCGCATGGTCCCATCGCCCGATGGCCAAAAGTTGGCATACATTAGGGAATACAATGTTTGGGTAAAAGATAAATCGGGGAAGAATGAGACACAGCTTTCGTTTGATGGATCGGCCGGAGATGGATATAGTTCTCAGATTAAATGGTCGCCCGATGGTAAAAAGTTTGTAACCAATAAGATAAGGTTAAATACCAAACATTATATTTGGTTTATAGAGTCGAGCCCCAGTGGGCAGGTTCAACCAAAATTGCAAAAACGCGAATATTTAAAACCTGGCGATGCCTTGCCTGTTAAGCGCCCGTCGTTGTTTGATGTGGTTCATAATAAGCAAATTACAGTTGATACTCAATTGTTCGAAAATCAGTTTGATATCACCAATATCGTGTGGCGAAAAGACAATGCTGCCTTTACCTTTGAGTTTAACCAACGGGGGCACCAACGCTACCAGGTGGTGAGTGTCAATGCCGAAACGGGAATCACAAAAGTGTTAATAGATGAAATTAGTTCTACCTTTATTGATTACAGCGGTAAAAAATTTAGATACGATTTAAATGATGGAAGTGATATCGTTTGGTCGTCTGAACGTAGTGGATATAACCATTTTTATTTGATTGATGCGAAAACCGGCAATGTGAAAAATCCTATTACTCAAGGCAATTGGGTGGTTCGGGGCATTGTAGAAGTAAATGATAAGGAGCGTTGGATGATTTTTAAAGGTTCGGGAAAGAACATTGGCGAAGATCCCTATTTTATTCACTATTATAAGGTGAACCTCGATGGCACCGGATTGCGCGACCTTACGCCCGGTAATGCGAACCATACAGCATGGTTCAGCCCCGATTATAAATATTTGATTGATAGCTACTCGCGTGTAGATTTACCGACAGTAACGGTAAGTATTGGGGTTGAACCGGAGGCTAAAGGGGTAGTGCTCGAAAGTACCGATGCTTCGGCTTTTGATGCCAAGGGAATAAAAATGCCCGAAGTGTTTACAGCAAAGGGGCGTGATGGGGTTACCGACATCTGGGGTGTAATTGTGCGGCCATCGGACTTCGATGCGTCGAAGCAATACCCTGTAATAGAGTATATTTACGCAGGACCGCATGGATCGTTCGTGCCCAAATCCTATAGTCCCGTACAGCGGTATCTTACGGATATGGCCGAAATGGGTTTTATTGTAGTACAAATAGATGGAATGGGCACCTCTAACCGTTCAAAGGCTTTTCATGATGTGTGTTGGAAGAACCTAAAGGATGCCGGCTTTCCCGACAGGATTAAGTGGATAAAAGCTGCTGCCGAAAAATATCCCGAGATAGATACTGCACGTGTTGGGATTTATGGCTGTTCGGCCGGAGGCCAAAATGCACTGGCTGCCATGCTTTTCCATGGTGATTTTTACAAATCCTGCTATTCGGCTTGTGGTTGCCACGATAACCGGATGGACAAAATATGGTGGAATGAACAATGGATGGGATATCCCGTGGGCAAAGCCTACGAGGAGTGTTCGAATGTAGTGAACGCCGAAAAATTGCAAGGGAAACTGATGTTATTGGTCGGCGAGGTCGACGATAATGTAGATCCCGCAAGTACCATGCAGGTGGCCAATGCATTGATTCGCGCTAAAAAAGAATTCGAACTGGTTGTTATTCCCGGCTCAAACCATACGATGGGTGGCGATTATGGAAAAAGAAAGCGAATCGACTTCTTTTTAAGAACTTTAAAGGGCGAATCAATCCCGGAATGGAATCGTTAAAACAGTAAAATCAATTAAATTTATAGTTTTGGCATCTCGCAATATTTGGATAAGTACCACATTGGATCGAAATATTTTGTTAAATATAGTCGCATTTACGGTTGGAATGTGCGAGGTAAGTTTCGGTGTATATTTTGTTAATAACTTGAAAATTAGTGCTCTATTTAAATTGGCTGACAATGCTTTATCTCGATTTCGTAATAATTCTTTTAATTTGATTACTAATTAATTAATTAAGTTTGTTTGCTATTAAAAATAGATTTACATTTGTCTCGTCAATTAACGGATTGAGTTCAGAATACGAATCCTACATTTTAGAAATGTTTATTTACGAATAAATACTCTTATTAGTCTTCCGTCTTAAAACTCAGCCAATTTATTTTTTAACACAGTTAAGTTATTATGAACATTTTTATTGCAAATCTTAGTTTTAAAGTTGAGAACGAAGATTTATCGCAGATTTTCGAAGAGTATGGCCAAGTTAAATCGGCTGTAGTTATCAAAGACAAATTCACTGGCCGCTCAAAAGGATTCGGTTTTGTTGAAATGGAAAGTGAAGAAGAAGCTAAAAGAGCTATCGAAGAACTCAATGGTGCTCAATTTGACGGAAAAGAAATTGCTGTATCAGAAGCTCGTCCACGTACCGAAGGCGGTTCACGTGACAGCCGTGGTGGCGGTGGTTTCAACCGTGGCGGCGGCGGTGGTTTCAACCGTGGCGGTGGCGGCGGCGGAAGCCGTGGCGGTAGCAGAGACGGCGGTTATGGTGACCGTGGTTCAAGACGTTACTAATCAGCTCATGAAACAAATAAAAATGTCTTCCGGATTTCCGGAAGACATTTTTTTTATGCCTTAAAATGACTAATTTGGCTCAAAATTATATTTTATGAAAACACTTCTCAATCTCATTCTATTATTTTCGATATCTGCTTTTGCCCGGGGTGGCGATATTAATAATCTTGCACTTACTCCTCCTATGGGTTGGAATAGTTGGAACAAATTCGGTTGTAATGTAAGCGAAGAGCTTATAATGGGCATGGCCGATGCCATTGTAAAAGCCGGAATGGCTAAGGCCGGTTACGAGTATGTAGTGATAGACGATTGCTGGCAGGTTGGTCGAGATAGTGCCGGTAATATATTGGCCGATGCCAAAAGATTCCCACATGGCATTAAATACCTGGCCGATTACATTCACAGCATTGGACTTAAATTTGGTATTTACTCCT
Source organism: Bacteroidota bacterium (assembly GCA_003249935.1). GTDB lineage: Bacteria > Bacteroidota > Bacteroidia > Bacteroidales > UBA5342 > SZUA-561. The sequence continues at coordinate 21,748 of QKHT01000089.1, read as the reverse complement.
GTGCCGGTTCAAAAACCTGTCAGGGACGACCCGGTAGTCGTGGATACCAATTTCAGGATGCAATGCAATATGCAGCCTGGGGAGTCGATTATCTTAAATTCGACTGGTGCTATGATGAGGGACAAAAGGCAGAAGCCGCTTATAAAACCATGAGCGATGCACTTAAAAGTGTTAAACGACCCATTGTATTCAGTATTTGTGAGTGGGGCGAATCGAAACCATGGCTTTGGGGAAAAGGTATCGGAAATTTGTGGAGAACAACGGCCGATATACGCGATTGCTATAATTGTCTGTTTGATTGGGGCGGTGTAGGCGTGCTGAACATTATTGATTTACAGGCCGATTTGTATAAGTATGCCGGTCCGGGTCATTGGAACGATCCCGATATGCTCGAAATTGGAAATGGTGGAATGACATCAGACGAATACAAAACGCATTTTTCAATGTGGAGCATGATGGCTGCACCACTGATGGCGGGTAATGATATTCGTAATATGGATAAAGAAACCCGCGATATACTTACCAATGCAGATGTTATTGCTGTAAATCAGGACAGTTTGGGAAAACAAGCCATAAGATTTATGGATATGGGCGACCATGAAATTTGGGCTAAACCACTTAATAATGGTGAAATAGCGATTTGTTTTATGAACCGGGGTGAAACGGAATGGAAATTAAATTACGATTGGCTCAAAAATACAATGTATTTTGCACGCGATATCAATATCCGCAAAAAGGAGTACGCCATACGCGATTTGTGGCAGCATAAAGTGATTGGTACTACAAAACAAAACATGAGTCAAATTATTGCTCCTCATGGTGTTTTAATGGTAAGACTTTACGAAACAAAATAAAATAAGCGGGAATCATCCCGCTTATTTCTTATTTGCCTATAATTGCCAAGCCACCATTGGCCCCCTTGGCTACAAAAATCAGTTTGTTGTCCGAAACCACAAAATTGGCCGATGCATTGGTTAAATGGTCGTCCCAAACATACAAAGGATAAATTATTTCATTCTTTTCTTTTCCGGTAATAGACTTTGCTAATGTTAATCCATCTGCCCCATTTGCACAATAAATATAATTATCGTCCAAAGAAACGGCATTGGTATTTCCCTTTTTTAGAAATCCCTTTTCCGTTTGTCCCACAATTTCGCCCGATTCTACATTCACAGCAACAACACCATTCGCTCCCATCGATATATAACAAATCTTGCCATTCTGTTCGAAGGTAGCAGTGACTTTTCCGGCATATTTGTCCGCTTCGTCTACATTTTGGTGGTAAATAGAACCTAATTGAATTACCGGAATCAAATCCTCATTTATATTCCCCACAGAATATACATGCAGTTTGGCCTCTTGGCCACCTTCAACCGCTGCAAAAATGCTTCCTGACTTCGTGCCATTGATGGCGCCGCATTTTGCACTTTCAAAATGGTCGTTGCCATCGGTAGTGTAGTTTTTTTTATAGTTTACAGCCCATATTCCGCCATTTGTTTTACCGGCAGTTACATACAACCAATCGGCACCGGCCGAAATACCATTAACCGAGGCCACAGATTCACCAATGGTAATAGCCGAATAAGTTGCAGAACCCTGCACGTTGGTGGCGATGGGTACGCCGGTTTCATTAATTGCAAGAGGAATGATTACTGCACCCTTTTTTTGCGATGAGCCACCAAGCCATATCAGATCACCACTTTCCGATATTTCAATGGTGTTAATATCTACACCACCAAAATACATTTCGTATTTTATTATTGGCTGAACCGCATTTGAGGCATCCACCACCTGAAGTGCACCACTATATTCGGCACCCTGTAGGTTGTATGTAACAAATGCAATGCGAAGGTTACCGTGTGAAACTAATTTAACACACGATGCACTCAGCAAACGACCATGGTATGTTGGCGATTTTATTTGTGCAATGAGAGAATATTGTGGTGCAACCTTAAGCGATTTAGACATAATGCTATTTTTTGGTTGAACCTCCGTGAGTTGAAGCGGTGAATTAATTAAAGTAACTTTAGTGTTAAGTATATCTGTGTTATTAATGATGTCGGCATAGGTTTCATTTGTCTTTTTTTCGTAAATACTCTCCTGTGAGCAACCCATTGCTGCAAACAATGTTGTGAATAATAGCCAATTAATTGCTTTCATTTTGTTGTAATTTTAATATGGTAAAGTTAAGTAATTATTAATTACAGTCCAAATAAATTAACAATAAAATTACAATATGAAAATAAAAAAAAAGCGACCATTTGGCCGCCATATTTTTTGTATTAAGTATTTGTTATGATTTCCTGTCTTTAAGAAAGGCAATTAATCCCAAAAGCTGGGTTTTTGCAAGCGAGTTGCCAAAAGTATTGGTTATTGTTACCGCTTTGTCGAGTATCGACGACATGATGTCCAACGAATCTTCAATTCCATTATTGGAGTCAGCAAACGCAATAATTGCTGAAATATCCTTTTCAGAAAGCACATCTTTTTTAAGTAGTAATTTTATCGCCTCAACTTCGGTGGCGTTACTGTTTTTAAAAGCTAAAAGTAAAGGTAATGTAATCTTTTTTTCTTTAACATCATTACCAACAGGTTTTCCAATAAGCTGTGCCAATGCAGGAGAGAAATCAAAAATATCGTCTTTTATCTGAAATGCGCGCCCTATTAAAAGACCAATCTCTTTAATTTTTTCGATATCATTGTCTGTTGCTCCAACGGTAATTGCCGCTGCCTGGGCACAGGAGCTAAAGAGTATTGCCGTTTTTTTGTCTATTACATCAAAATAAACGTCCATGTCAATATCCAGCGATTTTGATTTTTCGAGCTGAAGAATTTCTCCCTGGGCCAATGCCGCACCAAGTTCGGCAATTACATTCATTATTCTGAAATCGCCAATCGAAATTGACAAACTCAGACTGCGGGAGAGAACAAAATCGCCCGAAAGTACAGCAATTTTATTTCCTAATACGGCATTAAGTGCTTGTTTTCCACGACGTTCGTAAGTAGCATCTACCACATCGTCGTGCAAAAGTGTGGCATTGTGTAATAGCTCGAGTGCTACGGCCGCCTCCACCGTATGTCGGTTCAATTTCCCAATCATCGAAGCACATATAAAAACCAGCAAAGGTCTTATTTGCTTACCTCTATTTTGCATTAAATGATCGGATACTTTTTCGATGAACGGATACGATGATTCGAGTGATGATTTGAATATCGTATCGTATGTAACCAGATAGTCTCCTACTTGTATCTTAATATCTTCAAGAAAACTCATGCCCTTTTTTGATGCTCTTGGAATGCCCAAAGGTAGAAAAAAAACGTTTTAATCGTTGTCCTGTTCAATTTTATTCTACAAAAATAGTTATTTATGAAACTAATTAAATATTTGTATCTTTGCAAAACAATGCAATAAATTGGCATGCAGAATAGTATCATTGCAGTAAAACATATTCCGATGGAGATTGAGGAGACCTTAAATGGCCTTGATTACAAGGAAATAGAGCGTGTGGCCGATGCGCTTAAAGTAATGGCTCACCCTGTGCGTATCGCCATTCTGGCATTGCTTGAGGATGGAAGTTCTAAAACGGTTACTGAAATCTTTCAGGCATTAAATTTGGATCAGCCACCCGTTTCACACCATCTCATTCTTATGAAAAGTAAGAACATACTTACTTGTGAGCGGGAAGGAAAGAACAATTATTATGGCTTAAACGTTGAATATCTGAAACAGATTTTGTGTTGCTTTAAAAAGTGTACCGGGCAAAACGAATCGGAAAAATAAGTTGGAGATTATGGCAGTTGTTAGAGTAACAAAAGAGTTCAGATGGGAAATGGCGCATGCATTGTGGAATTACGATGGGTTGTGTAAAAATGTACATGGCCATTCGTATATTTTGTATGTTACCGTTATTGGTAATGTAATAAACGATGCCGGCAATATAAAAGACGGTATGGTCATCGACTTTGGCGATATTTCGAAAGTAGTTAAAAACACGATTGTAGATCGTTACGACCATTGTTTGTTGCTGAACCGCAATGCCCCCCATCAGCCGTTTTTGCAAATGCCACAGATGTTCGACAAACTCGAACTAACCGATTTTCAGCCAACATGCGAAAATATTGTGGTAATGTATGCCCGAATGCTTGCCGATAAACTTCCCGATGGGGTAAAACTTCACAGCATTAAGTTGTACGAAACAGCAAAATCGTATGCCGAATGGTTTGCTTCAGATAATGACTGATTAAACAGTTTACTACAAAATACAAAGCCCTCGCAAATTGCTATTTGCGAGGGCTTTTATTTGTGACCCCACCGAGATTCGAACTCAGATCAAAGGAACCGGAATCCTCCATTCTATCCATTAAACTATGGGGCCTTATGTGTTTTACGACGTGCAAAATTAGTAAAAAATACGTTTGTGCCAAACCAATTATTGATACAACCAATTTCCGAAAACATTAATTGAGCATCACTCTCTTTAGCCCTTCTGGGTTGATGGGTTTTGTAAGCAAAATTAAATCATTGTTTTTTAGTCCGTTGGTTACAATAATATCGGTATTGTTCTGAACCGATGTCTCAATTTCGTGCATCTCAACACCCCATCCCGATTTTACGAATACATATTTATGCCCGGCTTCCGAGTGCATGGCCGAGAGGGGTATCGATAGTACATTTGTAAACTGTTGAATTAATATTCTGTTTTTGGATGTCATCGCCGGTTTTATTGTACTATCAGGTGCATTAACTTTTACCTGTACCATATAATTGTTATAATCGTTTACCTGGTTCGATTGGCCTGTATTCGAAAGGTAACTTATAGTACCATCAAAAGTCCTGTCGGGAATGGCATCGATGGTAAGCGTTACCGTTTGGCCTGTTTTTAATTTAGGAACATCAATTTCCGAAACGTTAAATTCTGAAATCAAGCGGGAAAGATCGGGTAGGTAAGCTACCGACTTTGGATAGTTAAACCGGTCGATACTATTTCCTGCTTTAAGCTTTTCGCCATTCCATCGGCGGTGATATACAATAATGCCGGTACCCGGCGATACTAAACGGCATTTCCCCGAAAATGCCATCATTTTAGCTTCTAATCTTTTACTATCAGCCAATGAACGCGAATAATAGTCAATTCGTCTTTTTTCTGAACCAATACGTTTTTGGTAATAGTTTATCTTGTTTTGAAGTTGTTTCAGGGTCTGATTGGTTTTTATGGCAGCACGTCGCTGGCTGGCTTCCGATTCGAACGCCGAATTAAGTAACAGGATACTATCCTCAGTGAGTTTATCTTTAAGCGATTGAATAGAGGAGCGCTCGTTGCTGAGCGTTAGCGATGAATCGATAATGGCCATGCTAAGTGTTTGGGATTGATTGTTTATTGTTGTGCGCAAATCTTTTAATTTGCGGTCAATTTCCGACACATCCAGAGTGGCTACGTAATCACCGGGTTTTACCAGGGTTCCTTCCGGTACCATCTCTATTATTTTCATTTCGTAAAAAGAGAGTTCCTGATCGTAAAATTCGTCGGGAGGAAAAACCTCAAGACTCGATTCTGCTTTTATTTCGCCGTTGGCTTCTACATACACATCGAACTTCGCCGGTGTAATCCGCAGTGTTTTTTCAGAAGTATTGTTTCCATTAAGTATAATTACAAGCACAGGTGTTGCAATTATTATTACAATGAAGAGCGCAAGTACGGTCTTTCTTTTACTGAATATTTTTCGCACAATCGGGAGTTTATGAGTCATGGCATTTTAATCATTACCTTGCGAAATTAGCAATTTACCTGATAATTTGCTACTGTTTGTGTTAACTAATGTGTCATAAGACTTAATGGGGAACAATATATGTGACTAAGTTTTCAGATTACGAACAGTAAGGTTATTTTTGTATCACTAAAAAGATGAATATTATGCATCCGGTGTTTAAACGCGAGTTTTTTGTTTTTTACCGTACCTCCACAGGTTATGTCATTACCGGCCTTTATCTTCTGGCCAATTCACTGTTTTTGTGGATTGTTCCGGGCGACTCCAACATTCTTTCGGGTGGATATGCCAGTCTCGACGGATTTTTTACCCTGTCGCCCTGGCTCCTTCTGTTTATGGTTCCTGCATTAAGTATGCGTATGTTTGCCGAAGAGTACCGTACGGGCACAATAGAGCCGTTACTCACAAAACCCGCCGGTTCATTCCAAATCGTTTTAATGAAATATCTGGCCTGTATGGCATTGCTTATTATCGGGTTCATTCCCACACTTGTGTATGTTTTTACCACGGGGTTTATGGCCGAACCGGCATTTAATCTCGATTCGGGGTTTATTATTGGTGGCTATTTCGGATTGCTATTTATTGGATCGGCGTTTGTATCGGTTGGCTTGTGGGCTTCGTCCAATACCAACAATCAGGTGGTGGCGTTTATAATGTCTTTTGGCGTACTCTATTTGTTGTACGACGGATTTTCGCAGTTGGCACAAGTGGCCGTTCTTAAATGGGCCGAACCGCTATTTTTACAATGGTCATTTCACGAAAGATACCTTAGGTTGGGACGCGGATTGCTCGATAGCCGGGATGCCTTATTTTTTGCTGCCGTTACAATGTTGATGCTTTGGTTTACAAAAATGCAAATCGATAAAAAACGCTGAAGGTTATGAAATTTAAAGAGTTAAAGCATAAATCGACGTTGGTGAATTCTGTTGTGGCAGTCGCAATTTTTTTTGGTGTGGTAGTTATCGGACAGTTGATGTGGTTTCGGGTCGATTTTACGGCCGATAAGCGTTGGTCTCCGGCCAAAGTGGCGAAAAACTTTGTTTCGGGATTAAAAAAGCCGGTAGAAGTTACTATTTTGCTCGATGGTTCGGTAAACAGTGGATTTGGCCGCTTATCGGATGCTGTTCGTGATTATCTGACTGCTTTATCGGCCTATAGTCGTGGACAGCTAACATTCGAATTTGTTAAGCCCGAAACGATAATGGGTTCGACCAATAACCTACCCATAGCCGCTTTTATCAAACATGCCGGGCTTTCGCCAATTAATGTGTTCGAAGAAGGGGTTAAAGGGCAAGCGATAAGGCAATCGGTTTTTCCGTACGCCATTGCAGCGTGCGAAGGTAAGTATTTTGCAATAAACCTGTTAACCAATAGTAAAGCTCAAAGTGGTGAGGCCAATCTCAATGCGTCTATCGAAAATATCGAGTACAATATGCTCGATGGGTTTCGTATTTTGATGAGTTCAACCACAGAAAAGGTTGCCTTTATCGAGGGGCATAACGAAGCCTCGGAATTGGAAGTTTTTGACTTTACAACGGCTTTAGCCCGGTATTTCAGGGTCGATCGCGGAGCAATTTCGGGCAAAGCCGGCGAGCTCGACGGGTACAAGGCCGTAATTATTGCCGGACCAAAAACAGCCTATACCGAAAAGGAGAAATATGTGCTTGACCAATATATAATGAATGGCGGCCGGGTGTTGTGGCTTGTCGATGGCGTGAAAATCTCTCAGGACAGCCTGAAACATCATCAGGAAACTTTTGGCTTTTTTAATGATTTGAACCTTGGCGATATGCTGTTCCGGTACGGTGTTCGAATTAATGCACAACTCATTCAGGACATGCAGTGCGCAATGGTTCCGGTAAATGTTTCGGCCCCGGGTGAACCGGCACGGTTTAAACCGCTGCCATGGTATTTTTCACCGTTGCTTCAACCGGTTGAGGGAAGCATTATTGTGCGCAATATTTCGCCCGTAAAAGCCACTTTTTGTAGTACAATTGATGCGGTGAGCAGTAACACAACCGTTACGAAAACCGTTTTGCTCACCACTTCCGAACATGCCAACACGATAGACGTACCTGCACCGGTTGATTTATCATTATCGGTCGAACCGGTGGATGCCCGGTATTTTACCAAATCGCGATTGCCTGTGGCGGTGCTTCTTGAAGGCGAATTTCAATCCGTTTTTACAAACAGAATGGTGCCCGATGGGGTTCAGCCCGTAAAACAATTCCGCGATAAAAGCAAAACCACCAAAATGGTTGTAATTGCCGATGGCGAGCTGGCCACCAACGATGTGCAGGGCACCCTTGCCAATGCTTCGGCATTGCCGTTGGGATACGACCGGCTTACCCGCCAAATGATGTTCGATAACCGTAATTTTCTTATGAATGCCATTACCTACATTACTGATGATGATGATTGGATTCAACTTCGAAATAAACAAGTGGAAATGAGATTGTTGAATAAAGCACAATCTAACGACAACAGGTTGTTATGGCAATTGATTAATGTATTGGTTCCACTTGTATTACTGTTTGTAACCGGTTTGACTATCCGATTTTTTTCGCTGAAGAAGTATCGAAAAACACATCATATTTAGTATTGTATTTTATTAGCAAATTATTAACCAGCGCATTTTAGTTCCAATTTTTTCTATATCTTTGATTCCATTAAAAAATCAGATCAAATGAAGTTCGTAGTTTCAAGCTCAAATCTGTTAACACATTTACAGGCCATCAACAGGGTAATCAACAATAAGAACACTCTGCCAATATTAGATAATTTTCTTTTTCAGATAACGGGAAACACATTAACCGTTACTGCTTCCGATCTCGAAACCACTATGATTACGTCGCTCGATATCGACTCTCAGGGCAATGACGGTGCAGTGGCCGTAGCGGCTAAGTTTGTTTCCGATATATTACGTGGTTTCTCAGATCAACCGCTAACCTTCGAAGTGGATAGTAACTACCACATGGTCATTACAAGTGCCAACGGAAAGTACGAAATGGGTGGCCAAAATGGCGACGAATATCCCGAACAACCCCTGTTGCAGGATGGTCCGGTACGATCGTTTACAATTGCAGTTAAAGATTTGGAACGTAGTATTGTAAAAACAATTTTCGCCACAGCCGACGACGAACTTCGCCCCGTAATGAATGGCATTTTTGTTGATATCAGCGAAGAGTGTGTGACCTTTGCCGCTTCCGATGCACATAAACTTGTGCGTATCAAAAATTTGCATGTATTTGGTTCTGAACCATCTTCATTTATATTGCCAAAAAAACCGGCTTCGTTGCTCAAAAATATTCTTGGAAAAGAAGAAGGCAACGTTTTTGTAGAATTCGACAATAAAAATGCATGTTTTTCGCTGAACCGTTACAAAATGTTCTGCCGTCAAATAGAAGGTCGTTACCCCAACTACGCCTCTGTGATTCCACAAAACAATATCAATCGTTTGGTTTCAGATCGTTCGTCGGCAATTGCATCGCTTAACCGTGTTTCGGTATGTTCTAACGCGGCCAGTAATCTTATTCGTATGGATATCGATATCGATATGGTGCGTGTTTCGGCTCAGGATCTTGATTTTTCGATTTCGGCCAACGAAAACATTCCGTGTCAGTACAACGGCGAACCCATGGCGATAGGGTTTAAATCGAGTTTTTTGATTGAATTATTATCAAATATCGATTCCGAAGAAGTTTTGTTTGAACTGGCCGACTCGAGTCGTGCAGCACTTATCAAACCTTTTGAGCAGGATACCGAGCAAGATGTGCTGATGCTTATTATGCCAATGATGGTAAGCGAATAAGTTGAAACTTACATTCTGGTTAAGTATATATCAGGGGGCTTAACAAGTCCCCTGTTTTTTTTAATTACACCGGCACAACACATGCATATTACATGTGTTTACCCAAAATAATAAAATAGAAAATGGAGTTAAATCTCAAGAATCCAATCGTGTTTTTCGATCTCGAAACTACCGGTACAAATATTGTGAGCGATCGTATTGTAGAGCTTGCGGCCCTAAAGGTTATGCCCGGCGGTGCCGAGGAGTTTAAACGTTGGCTTATAAACCCCGAAATGCCTATTCCTGCATTCACTACTACAATTCATGGTATTTCCGATGAAGACGTAAAGGATGCCCCGACATTTAAAGCCCTGGCCCGCACGGTGGCCAAATTTATAGAAGGTTGCGATTTGTGTGGATACAATTCCAACCGGTTCGATATTCCACTGCTTGCCGAAGAGTTTTTACGTTGCGATGTGGACATTGATTTAAAGAAAAGAAAATTTATTGATGTTCAAACCATCTTTCATAAGTTGGAGCAAAGAACTCTGGGAGCGGCTTATCAGTTCTATTGCAATAAAGAACTGATTAACGCCCATAGTGCCGAAGCCGATGTAAGGGCTACATACGAAGTGCTTAAAGCTCAGCTCGATAAATACGAAATGCTTAAAAATGACGTGCAATATTTGTCGGAGTTTTCGGCATTTACTAAAAATGTGGATTATGCCGGACGTGTGGTTTATAACGAAAAGAATGAGGAAGTATTTAACTTTGGCAAACACAAGGGACGCAAAGTAGTGGATGTATTTAAGGCTGAACCGGGATACTACGCGTGGATGATGAATGGCGATTTTTCGTTGTATACCAAAAAAGTGCTTACAGCCATTAAGTTAAGTCAAATGTAGAATTGTAATTACCATGAAAATAATTTGTGTAGGGCGTAATTATATACAGCATGCAGCCGAACTTAATAACCCGGTTCCATCGGAACCGGTTATTTTTATAAAACCCGATTCGGCTTTGGTAACCAACGAAAAGCCATTTTTTATTCCACCTTTCTCTTCGGACATTCATCACGAAGTGGAATTGGTGGTTAAAATTTGCAAGGTGGGTAAAAATATCGCACCCCGCTTTGCTCACCGTTACTACGATGAAATTACCGTTGGTATCGATTTTACTGCTCGCGATCTTCAGGCCAAACTCAAAAGCAATGGTTTGCCCTGGACATTGGCTAAAGGTTTTGACGGCTCGGCCCCTGTGGGCCGGTTCGTTCCCTGCGCTTCATTATCACCAACGAACCAAATACGGTTCAGACTTGAAAAAAACGGCGAAGTTGTTCAGTCGGGTGTTTCCGGAGAAATGCTTTTTTCTATTGATACCATCGTTGCCTTTGTATCGAAATATTTTACACTGAAAACCGGCGATTTGATATTTACCGGAACTCCCGCAGGTGTGGGCCCGGTGAAAGAGGGCGATACATTGTGTGCGTTTATTGGCGATGAACGGTTGCTTACATGCAATGTACGATAACAATCTATTTTTTTTCGGACTTGCGTAAGTAGTAAACCACACCAAATTCGGAACAACGGGCCATTTGTTCTGCCTTATCTTCAATGGCACTAAAGTGTGCTTCTATTTCATTCCAAAGTGTTTGAATAAGCTTGTCGGCTTTTACTCTCAGTTCGCTCATTTGATCGTGCAACCGCCCGGTACTTTTCCGATGAATTTGTTGTCTGTAGTGGGCATCCTTAAAAATTTCGAAATGAACCTTTACCTTTGCAATCGACGGATTATAGAGTGCCGCGCCACCCGACGACAATCTTTTCTGTTCGCCAAGAATTGCGGCATCTCCCCACTTTAAAAGATCTTCTTCCGATATTAAATCGGGTACGGCACGCGTTCCGGGTTCGAGACCATACAAACTTTGTTGTGCAGCTTTTATTTCGTTGCGTTGAACCGTGAGATTGAGCACTTGAATAAAATGCGAAACGTACATTCGTGCCATCCGCACCTTACTCTGATAGCCATGTGCCGCCTCGTTTTCGCGCTGAATGGTAGTATGGTATTCCTGATAAATTTTTGAAAAGTAGGGTAGAAAGCTTTTTATTTCGGCAAATGTTTTATTACTAAATGCTAAAGCTCCACCCTCAAGTTCTTCACCAAGATTGAGCGCAGTTTGTAACGCTCGCAATCGGGCTTTATCGGTATTTGGCAAACGACGATATGGCATTGTTAAACTAAAACGCACCAAAATAGTTATTTAAATCAAAAAATCCAAAATATTTATATGTTCACGTAAAACTATATTTAATTAATTATAAACTAATTAATATTCAACTACATTGTTATGACTATTAATTTGTTGAACATAACAGGGTTGAATATTGTTTGTAATTAAAAAATCCGGGATTATGAATCTGCACGAATATCAAAGTAAAGCGTTGTTGAAGGCCGAAGGCGTAAATGTACCGCTCGAATTTATGGTAGAAAATGCCAAAGATGCTGTTGAATATGCAAAAATTATACATAAAAAAACCGAGCGCAATGCTTGGGTTATAAAGGCTCAGGTACATGCTGGTGGTCGGGGAAAGGCAGGGGGTGTAAAATTGGCCTCTACTCTCGATGAAGTTGAAAAACTTTCGGAGGCCATGCTTGGTATCAAAATAATTAACAATCAAACCGGGCCCGAAGGAAAGCTGGTTCGAAAATTGCTCGTCACCGAAAATGTATTTTATCAGGGGCCATTGCCAATTCGCGAAATCTACATTAGTATTCTATTGAACCGAAACACCGGGCGTAACGTCATTGTATATTCGCCGGAGGGAGGAATGGATATTGAAGAGGTTTCGGAAAAATATCCGGACAAAATATATACCGAAGAGATTGCTCCGGGATTTGGTTTGCAGGGTTATCAGGCGCGCCGCATTGCACTTAATCTGGGGCTCGAAGGGAGCGCATTTAAAGAGATGATAAGTTTTTGTCAGGGTTTGTACCGTACGTATATGAAAAATGATGCGACCTTAGTAGAAATTAACCCACTGGTAAAAACTTCGGATGGTCATATTATTGCAGTAGATGCAAAAATAACCATCGATGATAATGCATTGTACCGGCATGAAAAACTGATGGCAATGCGCGATATCTTCGAAGAAGATCCTTCGGAGCTCGAAGCATCCAAATACAGTCTCAATTTTGTAAAACTGAGTGGTAATGTGGGTTGTATGGTAAATGGAGCTGGTTTGGCCATGGCAACAATGGATGCAATAAAACTTTCGGGCGGTCAGCCGGCCAACTTCCTTGATGTGGGTGGTGGTGCCAACGTCGAAAGGGTAGAAGCGGCACTTCGCATTATACTTAAAGACAAGGACGTGAAAGTGGTGTTTATTAATATCTTTGGAGGTATTGTTCGTTGCGATAGGGTTGCTCAGGGCGTTGTGGATGCCTATCGAAACCTTGGTGATATAGATGTACCCATGGTGGTACGTTTGCAGGGAACCAATGCCGTTGAGGGTGCCGGCATTATAACCAACTCCGGTCTTAAGGTTCATGGTGTAACTACCATACGCGAAGCTACCGAAAAAATTGCCGAATTAGTTTAGAAACCCATCATACTTAAACAAAACAAGGATGCCTTAATAGGCATCCTTGTTTTGTTTAAGATGAGCCGTTATTATTTTATCAATTTTTGTACAATCGATAAAGTATCTTTAGCAATCATAAACTCTTCATCGGTTGGCACAATGACTACTTTTGCTTTTGAGCTATCGGTACTTATTACCCTTTCAATGCCATAACAGCCATTGTTTTTACCTGCATCGATAGAAATACCGAGATATTCCATATCGCTGCAAATCGCTTCGCGCTGAAAATCTGAATTTTCGCCAATTCCACCGGTAAAAACCAAAATATCCAATCCTCCCAATGCGGCAATATACGAACCAATATATTTCTTAATATGGTACTGGAACATTTTAAGTGCCAAAGCAGCTCGTTCGTTGTTGTCGACAGTAGCTGCCTTTGCAAGGTCACGATTGTCCGACGAGATGCCCGAAATACCCAGCAATCCACTGTGTTTGTTAAAAAGGGTATTAGCCGAAGCAGTGCCAATATTTTCCTTTTCCATAATATAGGTTACTGCACCAATATCAAGATCGCCTGCACGGGTACCCATTACCAAACCTTCCAAAGGTGTAAAACCCATGGATGTATCTATCGATTCACCATTTTTAATGGCTGTTATGGAACCACCGTTGCCGAGGTGACAGGTAATAATCTTTTGCTTTTCAAATTCGACATTCAAAAACTCACATACACGTTTCGATACATATCGGTGGCTGGTACCATGAAAACCATAGCGTCTGATGCCATATTTTTTATATAAGGAGTACGGTATGGCATACATGTATGCAAAATCGGGCATGGTTTGGTGAAATGCCGTATCGAAAACACCTACTTGGGGTACATTGGGAAGCAAATCCTGCATGGCATAAATCCCCTTAAGATTTGGTGGATTGTGCAATGGTGCCAAATCGATACATTCTTCCATTTTATCAATTACCTCTTTAGTAATGAGTACACTCGAGTTAAACGATTCGCCACCATGTACCACGCGGTGTCCTATGGCATCAATTTCTTCAAGATCTTTTATGCTGCCATGTTTGTCGGATGTAAGCACGCCAAGGATATACTCAATGCCAACCTGATGTTCAAGAATTTCGCCTTCAAACAGTACGAGTTGGCCGTCGCGACGAGTATGTTTGAGTACCGAACCTTTGAGTCCTATTTTTTCCATTGTTCCTGTGGCCATCGATTCTCCCGATTTCATATCGATCAGTTTATACTTTATCGACGAGCTGCCACAGTTTAAAACTAATATTTTCATTTTTCGATTTTTCTAAATTAATTAAATAATGCGTCGGTCTTTTTCGTCGTAGGCAAAAAATCCTTTGCCAACCGATACGCCGGTTTGTTTGGCTCTAACCAACCGTTTGAGCAATGGTGATGGTTTGTATTTATCGTCGCCAAATTCTTCGAAAAGATTTTCGCACCATTTAATAATTTTTTCGAGTCCGATAATATCTGCTGCATGAAAGATGCCAAAACGGTGTCCAAAGCCAATGTTTGTGGTTTTGTTTATATCTTCGAGACTGGCCACCCCTTCCATAAATATTTTGCACGCCTCGTTTAGCGATACCACAAAGAGTCGTACGCCAATGAGTCCGGCCGATTCCTGAACCGGAATCACAATGCGGTTCACTAATTTAATAAACTGTGTTACCCGGTGGTACACTTCTTCGGAGGTATAAAACCCTTTGACCACCTCTACGATTCGGGCTTCAGGCGATGTGATAAAAAAATGGAGGCTGATGCATCGTTCCTTATACTTCAATTCCGAAGAGAGTTCGGTAATAATGACCGTTGTAGCGTTTGTGGCAATAATACATTCGGGCGAAACGACGGCTTCTATCTTCTTAAAAATATCTTTTCGTACTTCAATGCTGCGTTCGCCTGTTTTTTCATCGGCACGTACGGCTTCAATCACAAAATCACAGTCGCGCAATCCTTTGTAATGAACCGAACCATTAATGCGTGAAAGGATGGCTTTTTTTTCGTTTTCGGTTAAACCCCAACTCTCGATACGGTTGTTAAGTTCTTTACCGATTTGCTCTATGGCAGTCTGAATTTTTTCGTCCGATAAATCCACAAATACTACTTCGATACCATGAAATGCTGCAATACGGGCAATATTCTGACCTTCTTTTCCGCAACCAATAATACCAATGCGCGAAAACAGTGTACGTTTTGCGGCTTTTTTTACAAGGCCAAATTTTTCAATTTGTTCTACGATAACTTTCGACATATTATTTCGTTTTTTGGCCAATAGCCTGGTTGGTGGTTATGGCAATTAATTTGTAAATATCTTCCCACGAGCATCCTCTCGACAAATCGTTGATAGGTGCCGCCATACCCTGAAGAACCGGACCAACGGCTTCGGCTCCGGCCAGCCGTTGCACCAGTTTGTAGGCAATATTGCCTGTTTCTAAAGTTGGAAATACTAATACATTGGCTTTTCCGGCCACTTTACTATCGGGTGCTTTGCTTTTTGCCACTGCTTCAACAATTGCCGCATCGGCTTGCAGCTCGCCATCAATTTGTATCCCGGGGGCCATTTCTTTTGCAATACGTGTGGCTTCCACAACTTTATCTACCATTTCGTGTTTGGCCGAACCTTTGGTCGAGAAGCTTAGCATGGCCACCCTCGGTTCAATGCCTGCTATGTTTTTGGCGGTGCCTGCTGTGGCTACAGCTATTTCGGCAAGCTCTTGTGCCGTTGGATTGGGGTGAACCGCACAATCGGCAAAAACCATCAGTCCACTTTCGCCATATTCTGCATTGGGTATAAACATAAGAAATGCTCCCGAAACCACACTGATTCCCGGCAAGGTTTTAACTATCTGAAATGCCGGACGAAGAACATCGCCGGTAGTGTTTATTGCGCCGGCAACCTCGCCATCGGCATCGCCCGCTTTAATAAGTAAACAGGCCAGATATAGGGGGTTCATTGCCAATTTTTCGGCTTGTTGCATGGTCATTCCTTTGTTTTTTCGTAATTCGAAAAGCAGGGAAACATATTTTGGTAATTGATCGAAATGTTCCGGATCAATAATTGTTGCTTCTTTAATGTGTGTGAGGTTGTTTTGCTCAGCAACCAATGCTATTGAGTTGGGATTACCGAGTAGTATAATTTTAGCTATTTTATTGGCTAATACTTCATTGGCTGCTTTCAGGGTACGGGGCTCGGTACCCTCGGGCAAAACTATCGTTTGTGGGTGTTGTTGTGCCCGATTAATTACTCCTTTAAAAAAATCCATTATAGTGTAAGTATTTCGTTATTCGGCTACAAAGTTAATCAGCTTTATTACTAATAAAAAACTAATCAGGCGTTTATTCAAAAAAATATATGGCTATTTGCAAAGCATCGGACTATTTTTATTCAAATATGGATAGAATTATTTAAGATCGTGAAAAATAGGTTGTTTTTTTACACTTCTTTAAAACAGGATTTTTGATATGAGTAAATTTATCCAACCTGTGTTTACAGGGATCATACTTTGTACGGCAATTTTTTCCTGCAATAGTAATAAACAACGCAATATGGCTTCAGCGGTTCAACCAAAAACAGAAGATTCAATTTTGGCAATAACGCCTCCTATGGGATGGAATAGTTTTGATGCCTACGATTGCCGGATTACCGAAAGTGAGTTTCGGGCCAATGTAGATGTGATGGCCCAAAAGCTGTTGCCTTACGGGTACAACTATGCCGTGCTGGACTATATTTGGTTTAACGACAATCCCGGTTCGAACCCCATGGTTGGTAAACGTAAAGGTCATCCCGATATAAAAACCGGTGTTGGTGGCCAACCCGAAGAACGGTTGCAAATGGATGAATATGGTCGGTTGCTGCCCTCCGAAATTCGATTCCCGTCGTCGAAAAATGGTTTAGGCTTAAAACCACTGGCCGATTATGTGCACGGCAAAGGATTGAAATTTGGATTACACATCATGCGTGGTATTCCCGTGCAGGCGTATTTCGATAGTTGTAAAATAATGGGTAGTACGGCCTTAGCAACTGAAATCGCTGAGCCATTCGATCAGTGTTCGTGGTGTAATAATATGTATGGTGTGGATGCTACAAAACCAGGTGCTCAGGCGTATTATAATTCGTTGTTCAGGTTGTATGCCGAATGGGGCGTAGACCTTATTAAAGCCGACGATATGATGGTGCCCAATTATAGTAAAGGAGAGGTTGAGTTGATGAACAATGCGATAAAACAATGTGGCAGACCAATGGTTTTGAGTTTGTCGTGTGGCGAAGCACCGTTAGGTTTTGCGCACCATATGCAGGCAAATTCCAATATGTGGCGTATTTCTACCGATTTTTGGGATAAGTGGGAAAGTTTGTATCATAATTTTGAGCTGATGAATGCATGGTCGTCATTTGCCGGGCCGGGCCATTGGCCCGATGCCGATATGTTACCGGTTGGTCGCCTTTCGTTGCAGGACCGGCCACATGGTAATGAACGCAATAGTGCATTTACAAAAGATGAGCAGTATACGTTGATGAATTTGTGGGCCATAGCACAAAGTCCGTTAATGATTGGGGCCGACTTACTTACACTCGACGATTTTACACTTTCGCTGCTTACCAATAGCGAGGTTTTGAATGTGAATCAGCATTCGAAACATCCAAAGCAGGTACTTCGCAGCGGCAACAGTGTCGTTTGGATTTCGGAAAACCAATTGGAAGGTGTGTACAATGCTGCGTTGTTTAATATCGGCGAATCGGTTCAGGATGTAAAGCTGAGTTTTGCTCAAGCGGGTTTTCCATTAAATAAATATAATGTACGCGATCTTTGGAAAAAAGCCGATTTAGGTTCATTTACCGATTTTTTTCAAACTTCAATACCACCTCACGGATCGGTTATTATCACACTTAAATAAAGCGAAAAAGGCCGGTTTAAAACTTTAAACCGGCCTTTTTTAAAATCAATGATTTTTATCTAAGCTGTTTTCGACGATTGTAATGTGAAATTAAAAATACTGCCTTCGTCTTGTATGCTATCAACCCATATTTTGCCATGGTTTGCTATTACAAAATCTTTGCAAAGTATCAATCCCAAACCCGTACCTTCCTCGTTATTTGTTCCATACGTTTTTACCTTTTCGCTTACTTTAAATAGCTTTTCGATATTTGTTTTCGAAATGCCCACACCATTATCTTTTACCGAAACCAATACATTATCGCCATCTCTTTTGGCATATACGACTACTCTACCGCCCGGTCTTGTAAATTTTATGGCGTTAGATATGAGGTTTCTAACAACAGTCGACACCATATTTGTGTCGGCATTTACCATTAAACCCTCTTCGCAATCCATTACTAACGCAATATTTTTCTGATCGGCCATTGGTTTTTTCAGCGAAAACTCATCGAAGATGGTATGGAATAAATCGAAGTCGGTTGCTGTAAAATTGATATTACCGGTTTGCATTCTGGCCCAGTCCAACAAATTTTGCAACAGTTTGTAGGTTCGTTCCGATACAATTTTTATGGTCGAAACCATCGATAGCTTTTCATCGTCGGGCAAATCGTCAAAGTCGGCAATCAGCAAATCCGAAAATCCGAGTAAATTATTAAACGAATTTTTTAAGTCGTGCGCTATTATCGAAAAAAACTTGTCTTTTGTTGCATTCGCATTAGCCAGCTCTTTGGTCCGTTCATCTACAAGTTTTTCCAGATTTTCGTTAATAGCGATTAATTCTCTGTTTTTTTTGCGGATTTCGAGTTCCTGTAAAAAGCTTCTTACGGCTTCGCGTACGGTGAGTATTAAATCTTCACGGTCCCATGGTTTTGGAATAAACCGGTAGAGATTGGCTCTGTTAATGGCATTGGTTATACCTTCGAGGTTGGCATGCCCGGTAAGTAAAATTGTAAGCGTATCGGGGTTTGTTTGATGAACCTTGATTAAAAATTCATCGCCCCGTGTACCCGGCATCAGATAGTCCGAAATTACAACCGGCACTTCAACACCAGCTTCAATGAGTTCGTCATAAATTTCCATGGCCTCAAGGGCAGTCGATGCCGTTTCGATGTCGAAATCTGCAAAAAAGTTACCCAACTGGTCTTTAAGGGCTTCGAGAATGATGTCCTCATCATCCACACAAATTATTGCCTTTTTCATTGTACTGTATTATTATATAATGTTATTCAAATTAACCGGAAGTTCGATAATAAAAGTGGTTCCCACACCATCTTCTGTTTCGAAATAAATTTTACCATTGTGTTTTTTTATAATCTGGCTCGAAAGATCCAGTCCGATACCGGTACCTTCACCCTTCTTTTTGGTTGTAAAATATGGGTCAAAAATTTTATCGCGGTATTGAACCGGAATGCCACCGCCCGTATCTTTGAACCAAATTTTTACATAATCGGGGCCCATTGGTTCAATGCCTATCTCCATTTCGCCGTTTTCGCCCATGGCTTGTATGGCATTTACTATTATATTAGTCCACACCTGGCACAGTTCGTCCTGCATGCAAAAAACCTGTGGTACCGGGGTAAATTTTGTAGTAACCTGTATTTTGTTATGTTTTAGCGAGTTGGAGTTGAGGATAAGTACCGTATTGATTGTTTCTGTTAAATCGGTGGCTTCGAATTCACCTGCCGGATTTTTATGTACATAACTTTTTAGTGCCTTAACCACTTTCGAGGCTTTATCTACCGAAATAGTAATGTTGTTGGTATTTCGTTTAAGCGAAAAAATTACTTTTAATACGGCAAGCAAACGGGGCGCATTCTCCATTTTTACAAACCGCAGATAGGTATCTGTATCCTTATCTATTCGTAACGATGTAAGTGTATCGGCCATTTTCGAGGCATTTTCTATACCGTTCTCTTCAAAAATACGTTCCAGATTGCGCTTTTTTTGCCGCTCTTCTCTCGAAAATACCGAAATGTCCCGTGCATCGGCACTGTTCAACAGGTCGAATAGCCAGGCAATTTCTTCGGGGGTGGCGTGGCTGATCAGCCATGGCAAATCTTCGTAAATCTTACTCACTACCTCCATGATATTGCTCGAACTGGCCTGA
Organism: Bacteroidota bacterium; assembly: GCA_003249935.1. Classification (GTDB taxonomy): domain Bacteria; phylum Bacteroidota; class Bacteroidia; order Bacteroidales; family UBA5342; genus SZUA-561. The sequence goes on along the minus strand of QKHT01000089.1, from coordinate 1,542 downwards.
ATGGCACCCAAGGGTGTGTTTATTTCGTGTGCAATACCGCCGATAAGACTGCCCAATGCCGCCATTTTTTCGGCAAATACCAGTTGGTTTTGCGTTTTATTTAGCTCGTTAAGCGTCTCGTTTAGCAAATTATTTTTTTCTTCTAATTCCGTTTTCGCCTTTTTAAGAGCCTCTTCAGCAATTTTTTGTTTGGTAATATCATTCGAAAGACCATAGGTGCCCACAATATTCCCGAAACTGTCTTTCAAAGGCATCTTTGTTGTCAGAACATAGGTTACCGTACCATCGGGCCAAGTCTCTTTCTCTTCCTGAATGAGCGTTTTGCCGGTATTTATAATCAATTTTTCATCTTCGTAAGCCTGATTGGCATGTTCACCGGTAAAAAAGTCAAAATCAGTTTTGCCTTCCATCTCATCAAAATGGGTGCATCCGAAAATCTCAACCATTTTTTTGCTCGCCAGTAAAAACCGGCTTTCCGCATCTTTAAAATAGATATTGATCGGAATTTCATTCATCAGCGTCTCCAGATAAAAATGTTTTTTCCGCATTTCGCTCTCAAGCCGCATCATTTGTGTCAGGTCTTCTATTTTTTTAAGTATGCAAGTGGGCTCATTTTGCTTGTTATAAATTACAATAGCCTTTACACTTACAAATACAATGGTCCCCGATTTATGTAATCTAACCGATTCATAAACCGTCGATTGCAATTTTTTTGCTAGTAAATCTAATAGGATATGCCGTTCCTTCTCAGCCTCTTCTTCAGGTGCAAATTTTGTAATATGTTCATTTACAACTTCATCACTCGTATACCCCACCATCTGAAGATAAGCCTCATTGGCTCTGATTATCCGGCCATCGAGATCTACTAATGCATTGCAAATAGTCGATTGTTCAAACGACAATTCAAATACATCATTATAATTCATTGTATTCATCGTAGCATTTTGCTCAAAATTAATAATTTGGTTTGGTATTAACAAATAATTAATATTAAAAGATACTATGAATTAACAAACAGGCTAATTGTTTAGATAATTTATTATTCTGTTAAATTTATTGTACTGTCTATTAACTTTTTTTGGGCGTGCCGCTCGCCTCAGGCTCCCGTCGGGCTTTCCGCTCATAGTCCTCGTGCCGCAGGCAATTGCCTTCAATCCATTGCATTCTCCATCAATCTCTTTCAACCCCCTTTGGCGGCACTGTGGGCTATCCGCTGCAATCCCTCACGCGTTCGAGGATCAGTTTAGAAATTCAGAAGAGTCGGTAAATTCAGCTTGAAAAGTGAGCTTTGCCCTGTTAAGGGCAGAATATCGGTAGAAGGCAAGGCATTTTGGGGTATGTTCCGCCCCCAAAGGGGCGGGCGGTTCATGGGCACATATGCTTTTTACCGATATTGCGCACCTAACGGCGCGAACAAAAGCCATTGTAACCGCTGATTATTTGATGTCTGTCGTTCAACGATTGCTCTACCCCTGCGCTGTGCACCTCTGCGGTAAAAAAGTCCAATGCATATTCCGGTTTCTCTGTGTTACCAAAACTACG
>QKHT01000136.1 GCA_003249935.1 Bacteroidota bacterium | reverse complement strand
CGTTTGCCGGTTCAGCCTAAGTGCCTCATTATTATATTCCTGAGCTTTGTCGAATTGCGATCGGTAATAGAAAATATTTCCAAGGCCCATTGTAGCAATCGCTTGTTGTTCAAGGTTTTTTTCTGTTTTTGCCTGAACCAAAGCCAACGAATCGAAGTGCCAACCGGCATCGTAGTTGCCTTTGGCTATTTCAATTTGTGCCCGACCGATATTGAGCCGAATTTCAATGATTTTTTGTTCTTTAAATGGCAGTTTCTGAGATTCGGTGTTTATCAGGTTAAAAAAATGGGCCGCTGAATCGGGATATGAACCCTTTATTTCGGTCACAATGCTAAATAGTACTTCGATGCGTTTTTGAGGTTCAACCGTAGTTTTTAAATCTTTGAACAGCGTTTTTAATTTGACCGATTCTCCATGAATGGCCATACTAATAGCAAAAAAAATGCTCAGGCAATAAAATAGTCTCACTTTCATATTCTCGTATTATTCCGATAAATCAGACCAATTCGGTAGTCCCGACCGGCTTCTCATAACAGGGCTCAAGACAAACACTTACTCTGATTTTCAATATGCTTACACCGACAAAATTAATATTTTGATGATGTAAATCAAACTGAAATTAAATCATTTATTCGAAAAATTTTATTTCGAAAGGGATTATTTTTTTGAATACCCGAATAGGGCATTACATATGCCAAAAATCAAATACTCGAATAGATCAAGGTAATCCGAATCTGTATGAGCCCAAGATAAAATCCATCCATAGTACATTTAAATACCCGTGGTTTCTATGCCATTTCCCCATTCATCGACCAATTACACCGTTTTGTCGACTGCTTTTGGTGACTTACTGAATATTTATATGTCAATTGGTTTTGTGGATGTAATTTTGAATCATAAATAAAAATAATTTGGTAAACAATAATTAATCAACAGTCATGAAAACTTTAAAAAACATTGCAGCAGTTCTTCTGCTTATCATCGTAACAGGCTTTACAACCGCTAATGCAAAAGCATCGGTCGGCGATTCGTATACTTCTTATGGAAAGTATCTTTGTGGTTCGGCTCAAACGCAAATGGAAGTAAACGGTGCGAAAGTGCCAACTTACGTTATTTATTATAATAATGTAACCGAACCTGTATACGTTGGAGTAATCACCGAAAAAAAATGTCGGAGCTTTGTTGTACGTGGAAATGATTTTGAAGTTTTGTATCAATGTAAACCCGATGGTTTTGGTGCAAAACGTATGAAACGTGCCCTTTCGGAAAAAAATAAATACAGCAAACCAATCAATATGCAAAACCTTAAGTATCAGGAAAAGATTTGTGCGCGTCATCTCTCTGTCGATGAAGCCATCGATTTTATCGCCTGTTATCTTCCGGATTTAGTGCAACAATAGTTAATAGTTTCTCTCTCAGCGTAAAAGCGTGTCCTTGCCAGAGGATACGCTTTTTTATTTTCTACGACAAATAAAAAATTCTTAATTTTACGACCTGTTATTCAGTGCCTTTTTCTATACTTCCCGTGGTATTTTTTTGTTTTAGCGGGTGGCATCATTGATGGAAAAGTAAGATGCTGAATTGTTCTTAGGATATGTTGTAAAACTTAAATATTAAATTATGAGGATATTCAAAAATTTTCTTGCGCTTATGGTTTTGTTAAATTTTGGGGCAGTATTTGCTCAGGATTATCATGCAAGCTGTTCAGACTCTTATTTGCAAAACAAATATTTTAATGCCGGTGAAAGTGTTTATACTTACAATCTTAAGGGATTGTCGATGTACCTGAATGATATCCGAACCGATCAACCCGAACTGTATGCCAGACTGCAACCCCGGTATTCAAAAATGAAAAACAGGCAGACTGGCGCAATCGTTTCTTTTTGTGCAGGGTCTGTAATTGGTTCAGCCCTAATTGTAAGTGCATTCGATTATTCCCCTGGTTTTACTGCTGGTGGCGATATTAAGAATGATATGAACTCCGGTAAGATAATCGCTGGCGGTGTAGTGTTTCTGTCTGGTCTGGTTACTTCTTTATTTTTATATCCTAAAGAGAGTGATTTTTTTGACTTTATAAATAATAACAACCGCAATACAAAAGGCGACAAATTGCAACTGAATATTGGGGTGGGGATGATTGAGTCCAAGGCCACCGGATTATCGTTTGCATTGCGTTTTTAGTTTGGGCTGAACCATGTAAGGTGCTGCCAAAGGATGTTTGCCAACCAAATTTTTAAACGATCTGTTTTTTTGTTATTAAAAAAAAAATGTAAGTTATGTCGCACAACGAAGCATCGGTAAAATCTATCATATTTGCGCTATCAGCCAATTTGGGCATAGCCATCACCAAAACAATTGCTGCGATTGTTACGGGTTCCGGTGCCATGTTGGCCGAATCAATTCATTCATATGCCGATTGTGGCAATCAGGGTTTGTTGTTTTTAGGGCTGAACGCTGCAAAGCGAAAACCGGATTCGGCCCATCCGTTGGGCTACGGAAAAGCCATCTATTTCTGGTCGTTTATTGTCGCACTGATGCTGTTTAGCATGGGCGGTCTGTTTTCATTGTACGAGGGTATTCACAAAATACATTCGCACGAAGGCCTTAAGAGCCCGTTTGTGGCTGTCGCTGTTCTGTCGGTAAGTATGTTGCTCGAAGGTGCTTCGTTGTACGGTTGTGTGGTTCAGATTAATAAACTCCGGCATGGTGTAAGTTTGTGGCGTTGGATAAAAAATACGAGTCAAAGCGAATTGATAGTGGTTTTGGGTGAAGATGTAGCCGCTCTGTTAGGTTTGTTATTTGCATTGCTTTCGGTCGGTTTATCTATCATTACAGGAAACCCTGTTTACGATGCTGTCGGAAGCATTGGAATTGGCGTACTTCTCATCATTGTCTCCTTCTTTTTGGCCGTAAAGGTAAAAAGTTTGCTAATCGGGCAAAGTTCCGACGACGAAACGCGTGAAGCCATTGCTCGCTTTATTGAATCGCGTCCCGAAGTCGAAGAGGTCCTCAACCTTATTACGCTGCAATTAGGGCCCCAAATTATGGTGGCAGTTAAAGCAAAAATGGTGGCGCACGGTTCAATCCCCGAATTAATAGAAAACATAAACCGAATTGAAAAAGATCTTAAATTGTTAAATCCTGCTATTCAATGGATCTTTTTTGAACCGGATAACCAAGATTAGTGATATGATTGTAAGTTTTACATTTGCAACGGTTTTCCTAATACGCGAGTTCAATTGCTTTTGTTTTGAGATTCAATTTTAAATTGTTTTATCCGGTTCTCAATCGTAAGTTTAATGGCAAATATTGTAAGTAATTTCAACAAATAGGGTACAAATTGATAGAATGGATTCAAAATCATTATTATGAAAATCGTCTACACGCTTAAAGATACTTTTGTCTATTATTTGTCAATGGCACAGCCGCCACACTTTTCACCGGCTTTGCCTTTGGGGTTTTGGGTTGAACCCATAGAGCGTCCGATTTCGGTTCAATACTATAAATATTTGATGGACGCTGTTGGGCGGGAATGGCATTGGCTCGATCGCATGGTGATGCCTGAACCCGAATTGGCCGATTTGATTCATCTGCCCGAAACCACGGTTTTTGTACTTAAAAACCGCGATAATCCGGCTGGTTTATTCGAGTTGACCCGTATTGGTGAGATTTCCGAGATTTATTACTTCGGCCTGTTGCCGCAATTTGTCGGACAGGGCTTGGGCAAGCAGTTTCTTAAATGGTGTATCAATAAAGCGTGGGAAGGTTCAACCCAAAAAGTAATACTCAATACATGCAGTCTCGACCATGTGGCTGCGCTCCCACTTTATCTGGCGCATGGTTTTGTACTTGATAAAACTGAAACCGAAGCGCGAAAGGTTAGGGTTTAACGAGAAAAAGAAAAGCCGTCTCACTTATTGAAACGGCTTATATTCCACTTTCGGAATCTTAATTTTTAATCTAATAATTTGTTTGTAGTCGTCTCTGGAAATACAAACTTAGGCGTAAAATGTTTCGCCTCTTCGAAGTCCATCGATGCATACGAGATGATAATAATTACATCGCCTACCGCAACTTTCCGGGCAGCGGCACCATTCAGGCAAATATCGCCCGATCCGCGTTCACCCTTAATTACATATGTCTCGAAACGTTCTCCGTTGTTGTTATTTACAATCTGAACCTTTTCGTTGGCAATAATATTCGCAGCGTCCATCAAGTCCTCGTCGATGGTTATGCTGCCAATATAATTCAGATTGGCACCGGATACAGTTACATTATGCAACTTCGATTTTACTACGTCGATGTTCATAATGGTTTAATAATTAATTATATATAACATTATCTATTAGCCTGATATCACCTGCGAAAACGGCAATACATCCGATTGTTTTTGGTGCATTGGTCCACTGCGTAATGGGTTGCAATGTTATTGCATTGGCGATCGTAAAATACTCAACCCTTAACAATGGAATCGCATTAATTGTTTTAACGACATACGTTTCAACTTCTTGAATTGTATGGTTTTTTGCCATTGTTTTCGACGCTGCTAAGGTACGACTTATTTCAATTGCTGCAATACGATGTTCGGCCGAAAGTCGCATATTTCTGCTACTCATGGCCAAACCATCGGCTTCGCGGATAATTTCGCAGGGTACAATATTTGTGCTAAACCCCAACTGACGGTTCATTTCCAATATAATTTGAAGTTGTTGGTAATCTTTTTCGCCAAAGTATGCATTTGTAGGCATTACAATGTCGAAAAGCCTCGAAACAACCTGTGCCACACCATTAAAATGACCGGGCCGATGTGCACCTTCCATAACCTTGTCGAGTCCCTTAAAATCGAAGACACGGGTATCGGGTTCAGGATAAATGTCGTTATTTGTTGGAGTATATACCAAATCAACACCAAGCGGCTTTAGCAATGCAAGGTCGGCTTCGAGCGTTCTTGGATATTTTTCAAGATCTTTCGGGTCATTAAATTGTGTGGGGTTTACAAATATGCTTACTACCACTTTGTTATTTTCGATTATTGCACGCTCAACCAGTGTTAAATGTCCCCTGTGAAGTGCGCCCATCGTTGGCACAAACCCAATATTATGGCCTTTGGCTTGCCATTCCAAAACCAATTGTTTTACTTCCAATTGCGTAGAAACTACTATCATTGTTTCAATTGTATTACCGGACAAAGTAACAAAATAATATTTTTCGAAAAAAAGACCTTGCACATTTATTGTTAAAAATAAAGTTTAAATGGCACATAATGAGTCTGATAAGTATTAATTTAAAATCTTTTAAAACATTTTTCTATGCGTTGTTGTTTTCTAAAAGGTGCAAAAATGAGATTAAATTTGGTTCGTTCTGCACAAATAGCGTAATTTTGCGCACGTTAAACAACATCATATAATATGTCGTATAATCTGTTAAAAGGAAAAAGAGGAATAATTTTTGGTGCATTGAACGATATGTCCATTGCATGGAAAGTAGCGGAGCGGGCTGTAGAAGAGGGCGCAATAATTACGCTTACCAACACCCCAATGGCCATGCGTTTGGGCGAGACCGATGCTTTGGCACAAAAGCTCAATACCATTGTAATTCCGGCTGATGCCACAAAAGTTGAAGATCTTGAGAATGTATTCTCAAAATCGGTTGAATATTTGGGGGGTAAAATTGATTTTGTGCTTCATTCAATTGGTATGTCTCCGAATGTGAGGAAAAAAAGACCTTATGACGATTTGGATTATAATTTTCTGGATACTACCCTCAATGTTTCTGCCATCTCATTTCATAAAATGATTCAGGTTGCGAAAAAAATGGATGCCATTAACGAGTGGGGTTCTATTGTAGCACTCTCTTATGTTGCGGCGCAGCGCACATTATATGGATATAACGATATGGCCGATGCCAAAGCACTATTAGAATCAATTGCCCGCAGTTTTGGATATATTTATGGTCGCGAACGCAATGTGCGAATTAATACCATTTCGCAATCGCCAACTATTACAACAGCTGGTAGTGGCGTTAAGGGTATGGATAGTCTGATGGACTTCTCGGAACGAATGGCCCCATTGGGCAATGCTAGCGCGTTGGAATGTGCCGATTATTGTATCACTTTGTTTAGCGACTTAACGAAAAAGGTTACCATGCAAAACTTGTTTCACGATGGTGGTTTTTCGAGTATGGGTATGAGCCTTAGAGCGATGAACCAATACAGCAAAGGTTTGGAATGCGATTGCGACGGTGGCGAAAAAATATGCTACGGATGATAAGTGCCGGGGTTCAGTACTAAAAATAAAAGGGAGAATCAAACGTTTCAGTGTTTAATTCTCCCTTTCTTGTAAGTTTTATTGCCTGTTATCCTATTTTTCAATCTGATATAAAAATCGTTTAATACTCCGTTTAGGTGTTTTCTGAAACTCTTCGGGGTGTATTTCTATACGCGTAATTTGCTCGAATGAACCGACCATTTTATTCAGGTGTTTGCGGTTGTGTTCCATTTGTTTAGCCAACTCATCGGCCGATAGTTTGTGTTTTTCCACGGCATCAAAATCCGGAAAAACCAGGGCAATCAGTTTTCCCTGCTTATTTTCTACCACCAACGACTCCGATACGTAATGCATGCTGTTTAGCTTTGCTTCTATCTCTTCGGGATATATGTTTTGTCCGTTGTTGCTCAAAATCAAGCTCTTATTTCGTCCTTTAATATAAACGAAATGGTCTTTATCGATAACTCCGATATCGCCGGTATGCAGCCAACCCTCATGGTCTATGGTTTCGGATGTTATTTCGGGGTTTTTGTAATAGCCGTTCATCAGGTTTTCGCCTCTAACCAGTATTTCTCCGGGTTGGTTAAATGGATCCGTTGACTCTATCTTAACGTCCATAATATCTAAAATCTTCCCTGCAGATGCAAATCTCATTTCCGGGGCCGATGCATAACTAATTAATGGTCCGCATTCTGTCATGCCATAACCAACTGTGTATGGGAATTTTATTTTACGAAAGAATTTTTCGGCATCGTGGTTAAACGCGGCACCACCAATCACTATTTCGCGAATATTACCGCCAAAGGTTTCTAAAAGCGTATGTTTTATTTTTTTTCTAATGAGCAAATTAATGCCAGGGAGTGCTAAGAGCATTCGCATTACCGGTTTTTCGATTTTCGAAAGTATTTGCTTCTTGTAAATCTTTTCCATTATTAGCGGCACCATCATTATTATTTGCGGCTTATTTTCCTTGAATGCCTGTATAAGCATCGCGGGCGATGGTGTTTTTGAAATAAATGTAACGTGAATGCCCATCACCACCGGCATCAAAAAATCGAAAGCACAACCATAAGCATGTGCTAATGGCAAAAAGGAGACCATGCGCGATTTTTTGTCTATTGGAATATTCCTCATTGCATACGTTACATTTCCTGCCAACGCGTTAGCCGAGAGCATAACCCCTTTGCTAAAGCCGGTAGTACCCGATGTGTAGTTAATCATCATCAGGTTACTGTTTGGTACATCTGCAAATTTTATATCATCGGGGCTGAACCGTGCTTTTTCGTCGTTTGTAAATCGGTTTTTGGTCTGAACCATGGCATCGGCTGCAGTGGTGTAACGCTCGGGCAAAAGTACATCGAGCGTAACCAGACTTATCATGCCCGTTACAGATGGTATTTTGTCGGGTTCGAGCGATTTGAAAAGAATTTCGCCCGTAAATACAAATACCGATTCGCTGTGGTTAATAATATTGTGAATGTCCTGCGGATTAAAATCGGGAAGTATTGGTACTACAACTGCGCCATAAGAAATTGTGGCTAAAAATGCGGTGGCCCATTGGTATGAATTTCTGCCTAAAATTGCGATCTTATCTTGAGGCTTAATATTTATTGTGCTGAAAAAATGGTGTAACCGATTGATTTCCCATGCAATATCCGAATACGTTTTGGTCTCTCCCTCCTGGTAATTGCTGTACATATCGCAATCCCAATACGCTTTGAAACTATTTTCAAAAAGTTGAACAAAATTGTCCTTTATCATCCTTTTTTCTTTCTGTATATCTAATCACAAAGTTATAAACTTAAAAGATATTTTTTTTGATTTTGAATTAATTACTATTTGTTGCGCTTTATTAGTGCTTTCATCAGGGTGTCAATTAGGTTATTTATATTTTATAATGTATTGATATTAATAATATTACATGTTAGTACGGATTTTATTAATTACTGTATATGTGCCGGTTAAATTTTGTCGAACATCGAACCATCTGTTGGTTAATCTAATAATCGGTTCAATTGATTCAGGGTTAAATATTGTTGTTATAACGTTAATGGCTGGTTTGGTATCCATGGCTAACTTCAATTCAAATGGCAGTTAAGTGCAAAATCAATCGATAAAGCTCGTAATTTCCAATTTGCATCTGAATCTAATCGTTTTTTGTAGCTATTTACCCCTGTAAATTTAGTTGGGAATAGTTACATTTGGCTCACTAATTTATAAATGATGAAACTAAAATCACTTTTTGCCATGTTGTGTGCATCTTCTGCACTTTTGGCGCAACAACCATGGCGTAACAACGAATTGGATATCGAAACGCGTGTAAAGATGCTTTTGTCAGATCTAACCGTTTCTGAAAAACTTAGTATGATGACCAATGAGAGTAAAGCTGTTGCTCGCTTGGGCATACCGGAGTATAACTGGTGGAACGAGTGTTTGCATGGTATTGCCCGCAATGGCAGGGCAACGGTATTTCCGCAAGCAATTGCCTTGGCTGCTACATTCGACGACAGTTTGCACTACAATGTTGCCGACGCGATTTCGACCGAAGCACGTGTGAAATTTAATATCGCCCAAAAAATGGGTAATTACAGCCAATATGCCGGGTTAACTTTTTGGACACCCAATGTTAATATTTTTCGCGATCCGCGATGGGGAAGGGGGCAGGAGACATACGGCGAAGACCCTTACCTCACATCTCGAATGGGAATTGCTTTTGTAAAAGGGCTTCAGGGAAATGATCCGGTGTATTTAAAAACAGCGGCATGTGCAAAGCATTACGTGGTTCATTCCGGACCCGAAGCGTTACGGCACGAGTTCGATGTAAATCCGTCGAAACAGGATTTTACTGAAACCTATCTGCCGGCCTTCAAAGCCTTGGTTCAGGATGCAAAAGTTGAGGCCGTAATGTGTGCCTATAACAGGGTTTGGGGTGAACCATGTTGCGGTAGTCCTTATTTGCTTCAGGATGTTTTGCGAAAACAATTGGGGTTTAAGGGGCACATTGTTTCGGATTGTGGCGCATTGCAGGATTTTTATCAGGGGCATAACGTGGTGAATACAGTCGAAGATGCGGCTATTTTGGGACTAAAATCGGGGGTTAATGTAAATTGCGGAAATACTTATATCGCATTGGAAAAAGCATTGGCCAATAAAAAAGTAACCCTTTCGCAAATTGATAGTGGTTTAGCTCCGCTGTTAAGAACGCGCTTTAAACTGGGCATGTTCGATGCAGCAGATTTAACCCCTTGGGGAAAGTTGCCGGAGTCGTTGTTGCATTGCCAAAAGCATCAGGATTTAGCCTACCAGGCGGCTGCCAAATCAATTGTTTTGCTTAAAAATAATGGCATCCTTCCGCTTAAGAAAGATATACGAAGTATTTATGTGGTTGGCCCCAATGCCACTTCAGGCGAAGTATTGCTTGGTAATTATTATGGCGTTACCGATAAGTTCACAACCATACTCGAAGGCATTGTTGGAAAAGTTTCGGCAGGAACTACGGTTCAATATAAATATGGACAATTGGCCGATCGCGATAATGTGAACCCTATTGACTGGACCACCGGCGAGGCACATAGCTATGATGCAATCATTGCTTGTATGGGTATTTCGGGTCTCTTCGAAGGCGAAGAGGGCGAGTCGTTGGCTTCTGCAACCAAAGGTGACCGTACCGAAACATTGCAACTGCCACAAAATCAAATAGATTATCTTAAAAAACTGCGGTCAAAAGGTTCAAAACCTATTATTCTTGTAATTAACGGCGGTAGTCCCATTGCACTTGGCGAAGTAGCCGACCTTGTAGATGCTATTGTGTTTGCCTGGTATCCTGGTGAGGCCGGCGGTACTGCATTGGCCGATATCTTATTCGGCGATGTAAACCCTTCGGGCCGATTGCCGATTACATTTCCTAAAAGCGTGAAAGATTTACCCGATTATGCCACGTATGATATGGCCGGACGGACTTACCGATATTTGTCGGTTGAACCGGAATACCCGTTTGGGTTCGGGTTAAGTTATACTTCGTATGCTTATTCGGCCATGAAACCTTCGGTTGTAAAATCCACTATCAATAAGTCATTTTATGTGGATGCAGATGTTTCCAATACCGGTTCTGTTTCGGGTGAAGAAGTGGTTCAATTATATATATCGGTGCCGAAAACCAATTTCCGGGTTCCAAATTATAGTCTTAAGGACTTTAAACGTGTGGTTCTACCCAAAGGAACAACCAAAAAAGTCCGATTCGAAATTACTCCCGAAATGCTTGCCGTTGCCGATAAAGATGGTAAACCCGTAGTATTGAAAGGCAAATATCAGATTATTGTTGGTGGTAGCAGTCCGGTTAATTCGTCGAACACAACCAAACACATTGCTTGTGAAGTGACCATTAAGTAATTGTTTTTAAATAAGTATATTATAATGCTGTCTGTGTTTTTTGCCGGGGATTCTCAGCATAAAAATACAGGCAGTTTTTTCTATGAGTATAGTCGTTATTCATATTTTAATGTCTCTTTTACTTTTAACAATTGAGTAAAAGTTATATCTTTGCAACCTCAAATTTTTATAGCTCTTTAAAGTAATGATAAACAGACGATTATTGCGGGTTAAATCGGTTCAAACGCTATATGCGTATTATTCGGACAATGATAAGTCGATTAAGCAGGCGGAAGTAGAATTATTTCATAGTATTGATAAAACTTACGAACTATATCATTTGATGCTTTTGTTGGTGAAGGATGTATCTGATTTTGCACGTATGCGCAATGAAAAAAACAGATCGAAGCATTTTCCATCAGAGGAGGAGTTAAATCCAAATACAAGATTAGCCGAAAATCGCGTTGTAAAGGTTCTTGAAGTTAACGAACCGTTTAATAAATATCTGTCTCAAGTAAAAGTGAGTTGGAGTAATCATCCTGAACTAATACGTGATGTATACAAAATTATTATCGAATCATCTGTTTACGAGGAGTTTATTGCAACAAAGGACAATTTTGAAGAAGACCAGAAATTCTGGATAAAAGTATTTAAAAAGTTAGTGCCTAATATTGAGATTATTGCAGATACACTTGAGGAGATGAGTATCTACTGGAACGATGATTTGGAGCTTGTTTTAGGGATGGTTCAAAAAACAATCCGAGGTTTTGGTCCGGAGGATATTTCAGAAAAGGCAATTATGCCTTTGTTTAAAGATGAAGATGATATCGATTTTGTAAAAAAATTGTTTCGCACTGCAATTTTGCAAGGGGAATCTTTTAAGAAAACAATTGGCGATGTAGCTGCAAACTGGGATGTGGAACGATTTGCATTTATTGACATCATTATTATGCAAACCGCTGTTAGTGAATTGGTCTGTTTTCCACATATTCCTGTAAAGGTTACGCTTAATGAGTACATCGATATTGCAAAAATATACTCAACCGAAAAGAGTGGTAATTTTGTTAACGGGGTTTTGGATAAGGTTGCAGATCGTCTTACTGCCGATGGAACACTTAAAAAGACCGGAAGAGGTTTGATGGAATAAGAATTGTGTTATTTTTGTGAATTAGAAATATTTAAAACATAGAATGATGTTAGGATTAATTTTGCAAGCCGGAGCGACTGCCGCTCCGCAAAACATGGGGACAATGAATTTAGTGATGATTCTTTTGATATTTGTAGTTTTCTACTTTTTCATGATTCGTCCACAAATGAAGCGTCAGAAAGAAATCAAAAAATTTCGCGAGAGTTTGAAAGCCGGAGATAAAATAATTACCGCAGGAGGTATTTATGGCAAAATTCGCGAAATGAACGATCAGAAAGTGGTTGTAGAAATTGCTGAAAATGTAAAGGTAACCCTCGACAAAGGATCTGTTTTTGCAACTGCAGCAGATACGCAACAAAAGTAATATCTTATCCAACTAAAAAACAATAATGCCCATGTCCGACAATACTAAAATGTCAGGGTCGCTTGGGGCGTTTTTTATAAATTTGCGCCGGAAGTTGCGGGAGATTAAAATCGGCCGCGACTTGCCGGTGTTTTTTGTTTTCTTAATTATCTCAACCGGTTTTTGGGTATTAAAATCGATGAACGAAGAGTATGAAACAAACCTCGAAATATCGGTCGATTATATCAACTTACCCAAAGAATATGTGTTTTCAGCATCACCAATAAGTAGTTTACAGGTTACCGTAAAAGCTACTGGAAACGCTTTGGTGCGTTACCGGTCAACGGGGCAGGCACTTGCTTTGGATATGGAAGACATGATACGCACTGCCCGCAGAAGTAACGATGGGCGATTGTATGTGCTTACTGACGGTGTTGGTCGTAAAATACAAAGGCAAATAGGTAGTGATGCATTTATTTCGGCAGTTTTTCCGGACACAATCTACTTTTCGCTGTCGGGGCTGGCACGAAAAAAAGTGCCGGTAATTGCTGATGTTGAAGTCCAAATGGCATCGCAACTAATTCAGGCCAGTGATCAGATTCTTATCCCATCTGAAGTTGAAATTTATGGTCCGAATTATATTCTCGATTCAATTCATTCGGTTCAAACCGAAAAAAAGTCTTTTAAAAATATTACTGATACATTGCACAGTGTGCTTACATTGAAAAATATCGAAAATGTTGAATTTTCGACCAAAAGTGTTGAAATTACCATTCCTCTCGAAACCTTCACCGAAAAAGTATTGTCGATTCCTGTAATTTCATCGGGCTTCCCTGATAGTCTCAGATTCAGATCTTTTCCGGGTGTTGTATCGGTATCGTTCTTTGTTGGATTGTCACGGTTCAACCAAATTGTTAATAGTGCTATCACAGTCGAAATTCCTTATGCATCAGTTCGAGGTATATCCAATGGTAGTGTTATTCCTAATGTGGTTGTTAACGATAAGTGGGTGAGAAATGTGCGTGTGAATCCGGAAAGAATTGACTATATAATAGAGCTGAAAAAGTAAGTAAAGATGGTTTATGGTATTACCGGTGGAATTGGTGCTGGCAAAAGTATCGTTTCGCAAGTGATTGAGTGTTTGGGCTATAAGGTGTATTATGCCGATATCAGGGCGAGGTTACTTTCTAATACCAACATGGTTATTGTAAGCGAATTGAAAAAGCTTTTTGGAGATGATATTTATATAAATGGTTGTTTGAACCGAGGTAAAGTTGCCGAAATGGTGTTTTCTAATCACTCATTCCTGGCATCGGTTAATTCAATTATTCATCCGGTAGTTGCGGCTGATTTTGACTCCTGGGTTGCCAGTATGCCGGAGAATGAAATTGCATTTAAAGAAGCTGCGATTCTTTTTGAGTCTCAAAGTCATATAAACCTGAAAGGGGTAATTTGTGTTGTAGCAGACGACGAAGTGCGTATACAACGTGTAATTGAACGTGATGGTATTTTGCGCAATGAGGTTCAAAACCGGATTAAAAACCAGTGGCCACAGGAAAAGAGGATTGAACGGTCGCAATATGTTATAGATAACAGTGGTAGGGTAGCATTGCTGCCACAAATATTAAATTTAATTAAAACAATAAGTGTAAATGGCAAATTATAAATGGATTGCTGGCGGACTGGGATTTGTATTAAGTGGTCCGATTGGTGGATTACTTGGTTTGGGATTAGGTTGGGTTATTGACTCTATTTCGGATGATGGCGGTGATAGTGTGCAATATCGCAATACCACCCAGCGCAATGATTTTAATGTGTCGTTACTGGTGCTAATTGCTGCCGTAATGAAGGCCGATGGAAGAATTGTAAAAGCCGAACTCGATTTTGTAAAACAGCAAATGGTAAATTTGCTGGGTATTAATGCTGCTCGCGAAGCGGTTCGTATGCTTGGCGACCTTGTAAAGCAAGATATTCCTGTTGAGGATGTTTGTCATCAGATTAGAAAAAATGTTGATTATTCATCCCGATTGCAGATTATTCATCTATTGTATGGTATTTCGGCGGTAGATGGGGTATTTGATTCACGTGAATTAACTGTAATTGGAATAATTGGGCGTGAATTGGGCATTTCGCAAGCTGATTTAATTTCGATCCAATCGATGTTTATAAAAGACAATGGTGATTGGGCATACAAAGTTTTGGAAATTGATGCTTCGGCAACAAACGATGAAATTAAAAAGGCATATCGCGAGATGGCTAAACGCTACCACCCTGATAAGGTTTCACATCTTGGTGAAGAACATGCGAAAATTGCAAACGAAAAATTCGGAAAGGTAAACGAAGCGTATGAAAAGATTAAAAAAGATAGAAATATAGTTTGATACGCTTTAAGGCTTTGGCTTTTGAGCGAATTGTTCTTATTTTTGCCAACTTATTATAAGATTTTATGCTAAAAGATATATTAACCATTTCTGGAAAACCGGGTTTGTTTAAACTCGTTTCAAAAGGTAGGCAGAACATTATTGTGGAATCGTTGCTTACAGGCAAAAGAATGCCTTCGTTTTCATACTATAAAGTTGTATCATTACACGATATAGCTGTATTTACCGACGAAGCCGAAAAACCTTTAAGAGAAGTAATGCTTGCAATTGCCGAAAAGGAAAATAATGGACATGTTTCCATAGACTTGGGTAATGCCGATGCTTTAAAAGCTTATTTCGAGGTTGTGTTACCAAATTATGATCGTGACCGGGTTTTTATTTCTGATATGAAGAAAATTTTGAGCTGGTACAATTTATTTGTAGAAAAAAACATGCTTGATCTCTTAACAGAAGAAGAAACGACTGAAAATACTGAAGCGTAACAAAAATATTGCTTTATAAAAAATGCTCCGGCTGCCCGGAGCATTTTTTTTGTGTGTTACGAAATTGAATTACCTTTAGTTGTGGTATTTAGCTTATACTCATCTTATTCTCAATTTTGATATTTTGGATTGTAATGGTTTAAAATGAATCTATTTGGGTTCAATTGAAACATATTTCGTAACCATTTCCTGTAGACGTTGTTTGCTAATTGGTTTTGAAATGTAATCGTCGCAACCTGCGGCAATTGCATTGGCTCTATCGCCAGCCAGGGCAAATGCTGTTTGGGCAATAATCGGAATGTTTCTATTAAGAATTTTTATTCTTTTTGTTACTTCGTACCCGTCAATGTCCGGAAGTTTAATGTCCATTAAAATAAGATCGAAATCCGGATTTTTTTGAAACGCTTCTATTCCCTGCATGCCGGTTCCGCAAATGGTGATTTCAAATCCCATTTTTTTGAGTATCTCGTTTATTAATAGTTGATTAGTGTCATTGTCTTCTATGAGTAGTATCTTTGCTTTCTCTTTAATTTTAGGATGAGATTGTTTAATCAAATAGTTAAATTCTACCGGAATCGTAACTTCTACTGAAACTGAATTGCTGTTTTCAAAAATTAAAAACTCGCCATTGAGAATTTCAATATATGATTTACACATGTAAAAATTGAGCCAATTGGATGGCGTAAGCATTTGTTTATCGTGTTTTACTTTGGCTAAATCTGTTTTTATCGTTTCAAAATTGGCAAACAGTTCTATCGGAAATTCGTTAATTATGTTCTCTCCAATACATTCGAATGAAAGATGCAACTTCGAATCAGATTGCCTGGCATTGAGTGAAACACTTTGTGTTCGATGTATAGATGAAACGCACTGGATTGTCTTTTTTACAATATCTTCAAAAACTTCTTTGTCAGTTTTGATATATAATTCCGATTTGGCAAGATGCCCGCTAATGTTTATAAATGCCGATTTTGAGTTAATGTCGGGCTGAAATCCGTCTACTATTTCCTTCAATACGGTATTTAAATCAAAGGTAACCGGAAGATTATTCAATTGATCATTCCTAATATCCGAAACCTCCAGGATGTGATTCATGAAGTCCAGCAAAATTTGCGCATTCTTGAAAATTATTTTATTGAATCGATCTATCTCATTTTCAGATGTGTCATTCTCCGAGAGTAATTCACTAAATCCAAGAATG
Source organism: Bacteroidota bacterium (assembly GCA_003249935.1). Lineage (GTDB taxonomy): Bacteria > Bacteroidota > Bacteroidia > Bacteroidales > UBA5342 > SZUA-561. Next base: position 1,442 of record QKHT01000136.1, on the reverse strand, counting down.
CTGTTCAATGGTGTCCTCACTTTGAACGAAATTTCAGATAAAAAGGTTCGAACAAAGTTATAGTTTCTCTCGTAATTTTGTTTTTCGTTAAGAATTTGAAAGTAACTCTCTTCAATATCATTTAGAGGTGTTATCGCACCAATAATTTTGTTTGATAAACCATTTGCTGTATTGGTTAAAACGCCTGTCAAATTAATCTTCCCGATGTTTTGTTGATTAATTACAATCGAGAACTTTGTTGTTCTGTTGTTAATCAGGTTATCCCAAATCTCATTGAGTTGTTGCTTTGATTTCTGGTTTAATGTTGAAAACCAAATTTTTACATCATCTAATGAGTGGATGCCCGATAGTTGGCTTGCAACTTCAGATAATTCTAAGTCCTGATTGGAAATGTCATATTCCCAAGCACCAATTCCCATTTGTGATAACAATTTGTGCTCTATTTGCTTGCGTTTATTTATTTCTTCATATAGGTTTTGTACTTGCGTAACATCGGAAATATGAGCATTAATATAAATGATTTTGCCTTCAATATCTTGTACTGGTGTATATTCCCAAAGCAGTGTTTTTTCGCTATGGTTAATTTTGTATTTAGAATTTTGGGAAAAAGTTTTGCTGTGTACATTAATTTGCGCCAACCATTCTGAAAATAACCTCATGGCCGCTGAGTCCATAAAATTGACAATCCGTAGGTCTTTATTTGTTTCATGATTTGTTTCAAAAAAATCATGAAAATGACGATTCGCAAAAAGGATACGTCCCGTTTTATCGAATTGAACGATTATATCTTTACCAACACTTGTTATGGTATTGTAATTTGTTGCAAGTTCTTTTAATTGCTCATCTTTATGATGCTCTGCGGTAATATTTCGGTGTAAACCAATAATTGCCAATGGCTTGGTATTATTTTCCCATGCCACAACCTTTATTATTGTTCTAAACCACCTGGTTGTTTGATCGGATTTTATGGGGTAATCTATTGTAAATTCAGATTTTGTTCCGTTTAGCAGTTGATCTTTATACGTCAGTAAAATGTTTTCGTAGTATCGACTTAATTTCGACGTACAACTTTTACTGAAAACAAGTTGAATATCCGGTTCAAACCCAAACAATTTGGTGTATTGGGCACTGTTTGTTCTTATTTCGCCTGTAGTTAAGTCCTGTTGAAATACTACAAAATTGCCAATGTCTTCAAATGCATTAAAAACCGGTGTTTGCTGTTGGTCTACAAAAAAAGTGTTCATACTTTATATTTGGTTATTGCAAATATAAAGTAAAAATAATGTAAAGTAATAATATTGTGAAATAATATATGTTAAAATAGTGTATTAAATACTGACGTTATATTTCTTGAGTGTTAATGTAATGTGTATATAATTGTGTTTTTAGTTAAAAAAGTATTGTAAATATATGATAATTAATTAGATATAATTGAAGCGTTT
>QKHT01000209.1 GCA_003249935.1 Bacteroidota bacterium | reverse complement strand
TGGGAGTTTTCGAAAAAGCTTCGCTAAGAGATTAGATGAGGGCAATACCTTTTGCCTTAATCATGGCGACCAATGGCGAAGAGTCTTCGGTTGTGAATCGTTTGGTACCGATTAAAAATGGTTCAATTTTGGAGTTCACTTTACGGGTTAGATTCCACATTTTACCAATGGCCAAGTCATCGTTTTCATCATATTTATCCGATACAATCATCACATCGATATCACTATCTTTATTTGCACTATTATTGGAATAGCTGCCAAATAGATAAGCGGCGCATACCGAGAATCCTTCGGCGTTAAGGACCGTAATGTATCGTTTCAATAAGTCTAAAGTTTCTCCATCAGCCATAATAGTGTATTTTCAGTTTGTGAAACATATCCTTTTATTACTTCGGTATCAGGCAGCGTTGGATTATAATCCGGATACCTTCCTTGTAATTGATATTTCATTAATACGCCAAGAAAAATTTCATCATCCTCCGAAAAAGTAAGTCCCGCCTTCTCCGAAAGATAAATTAAGTTATGTGATTTAGGGGCAATTTCTAATGTGGACTTTACTACATGTGCTTTTACTCCCTTCTCAATTACTAAAATAACAAAAGAAAAGACCATGCAAAAATCTTTGTTTTTCAATCAGAATCTTGGCTGTTTCAAGGTCTTCCAAGGCTCCTTTTATCCAATAATCGATTTGCTTTTTTATGTCCAACATTTACCGTAGTTGTTTGAAAACAAAAATAATGCTTTTTGAATAAATCTATAGCAAAAAATTATGACCGTTCTTCGCTAAACCACCTCAATTCCCGGCCAATTCCAATAGTTTTAGCACCGATTTCCAGTTGCGGGTGGTGGCCTGAACCTTGAGTTTGCTTTCGAAAAATTGGTTCGATAGTTTGGTGTCGCGGTACTTTCCTTCGCAAAGCACGTAGACGGTTCTGCCCACAATTTTGTATGTATCGGGTGCCGTATCGAATGTGGTTATGTACTGAAGTCTGTCTTTTTCCGGTTCACTCTTTAAAAACGTAACATGCAATCCCTCTTCCTTTTCGGCCTGCAGTAAGGGGTTCAACGTTATTAAATCGCGCAATTCGGGTTCACTTAGTACAATTGTGGGGACATCGAACCCGAAGATATCGGAAATAGCCTGTTCAATCATTATTTCTATTTCGGCACAGGTGTTATCGCCGCCAAAATCGAATAGCAAATTGCCGCTCTGAATGTACGAAACGGCGTTCGAAAAGCCCAACGAACCATACATCAGTTTCAGATCGCTCATGACCATTTTGCGGTTTCCGCCTACGTTTATGCCTCTTAAAAGTGATATATATTTCATGTTGTACGTGTGTTAATTAGCGTGTAAGTGCGTCGATTATGGTGCTGTGTTGGGGATATTGAGCCGAAAGTTGCCGGCGGTTGGCCAGTTCGAAGTCGGCAAAGTCGAATCCCGGAGCTACCGTACAACCTACAAAAGCAAAGCTGCCACCATCCACCACCCGGGCTGCAAACCAAACCCCGGCCGGCACCACAAACTGCGGCACCTCATTTTGGTTGAACCGATTACCTACCACGGTTTCGGTATAAGTGCCATTGGGTTCGATGCAGTAAATGGTTACGCCCGAACCCGCATAAAAGTGCCAAATTTCATCGCTACATATGCGGTGAAATGCCGAAAATGTATTGCCGGTGAGCAGAAACAGAATGGCGGTGCATACGTTCCGTTGCCCGGCATCCGGTTCACCCAAAACCATTGTACTCCGGTAGGTTTCGGTGTAAAACCCGCCTTCGGGATGGGGTTTTAAGTTGAACCGCGACACAATATCGGCTGCCTGCGGGTTCATACCGAAGTATCTTTGTATTTTATCTGCATGCCTTTCAGAAAGTTGCGCAGCACCTGATCGTTGCATGGCCTGAATTGGTGCTGATTGGGATTGCGGAAAAATGCGCTGAGTTCGTGCTTGCTGATGCGCATATTGGCCAATTCGATCATAGCCAGAATATCGTCGTCCTTGAGGTTCAATGCAATACGCAGTTTACGAAAAATGATATTGTTGGTAAGCCGATCCTCGACAATGGGTGCTGCACCTTCCTTTTGTCCGCGTTTTTCGTTAATGAACCCGTTGAGGAAAATGGCGAGGTGTCGGTCGTCGAGCAACTGAAATTCGGGATGGTCGTCTTTTTTGAGCCAGTCGCTAATTTGTGCGCGCGTTACTTCGTCGCCGGGCGAACTAAAAAGTTCCATCATTTTGGTATCGTTGTAATCGAATGTATAGCGTAACCGCCTGATGATGTCGTTGTTGTTCATTATGTTATTTTTTGTTGAGCCGAGATTATCGCCCCAATCCTTTTACCTGCATTTTAATGGAATAGAGTGTGGATGGCGTGGTGATATACAGCGTTTTGCCATCGGCTCCGCCAAAACAAATATTGGTTGGATTGGCAGGAACCTCAATGGTTTCGAGTTTTTTGCCTTCGGGCGAAAATACCTGAATGCCTTTCATCGAGAGGTAGATATTGCCGTGTTCGTCGATGGCCATACCGTCGGAACCGGTTTCGCAAAACAGGGTTTTGTTGGTAAGCAACCCTTTTTTGCCAATGGTGTAGCGAAATGTTTTGCCGCCTTTATGGTCGGCTACGTAAAGCACTTTGCCGTTGAGAAGACCTGCTATGCCATTGGGTTTATCGAAAGTAGAGTCCATAAGTACTGCGGTTTTTTTGCCTGAACCAATGTAGTACACGTTTTCGTGGCTGAGTTCGAGGTCGGTACGGTTGTAGCCATACGCCGGGTCGGTAAAGTAAACGCCCCCTTTTGGCGCAATCCACAAATCGTTGGGGCCGTTAAGTTTTTTGCCTTTGTAATTGGTAATGACCGGAACCACGGTTTTGTCGGGCGTAATGTAGTAAATCGAGCGCGCCTCGCTGTTGCCACATACCCAGAGATTGCCTTTTTTGTCGAATTTAAGACCGTTGCAACCGGGTACTTTCATGTACTCGGTAACTACACCTTCGGTACTGCAAATGTGTATGATTTTGTTCGGGATATCCGAAAAGTACACATTGCCCTTTGGATCGGGTGTAGGGCCTTCGAGAAACTTATATCCCTGCGATACGACTTGTATTGTGGCTCCCGGAGCCACAACCGATTGCGCGCCAATCATGGTGCAAACAATTAAAAACGAAATAGTAAGCGAAATGTGTTTCATTGTATACTGTACAAAAAGGTTTTACATGGTGTAAATATACGGTTTATGTTCGATGTGTGGAAATGAACAAGGCATTCAATCAGGGCTACCCCATTTCAAGCGGCCGCCGTCCGGGCTGCCGACAAGGAGCAGCTGTCGACACAATAGCTGTACCTATTCGTGGCTTGTGGGTCTGGTGTATCCAACACAGGGTTGGGCGAAAGGAAGGTAGCGAGGTAGGGATTCCCGATTTCGCTGAACTCATCGGGATTGCAGTTGCTGGCCAAACCCGCTGCGCTGCGCTTGCGCGTTTGGAACACCCGGGAACACAGGTCGTAGGCGTACTTCTCTACAAAACCACCGCTCTCGTTGGCCAATGCCCATACACTGCTCCCAAAGGGATTAATTAGACCAACGGCCTTTTCTGCGCGGGCTTGCAAAAACCGGGTCTCATTAACAAGATGATCTTTAGTCACATAACCAATTTCTGATGACTGTGCACTGCCGACTGATGACTTTTTATACCCTGCTGCTAAATCTTTACCCCCTGCCGATACACTTCGTTGCCGGCAATGCTCTTTATTGCCAAAAGCACTGCAAGATAAATATTTCTGACATAATTGTAGCATCATGTTATGCGTGCTTTTAGATAAAGAGGGAGAAAGATATAAAACAAATCCTTTCGTGTACCATCCGGGAAGAGAAATTGTTCGTGATTGCCGAAATTGTTTATTTCGGAGTAACAGGACCACTATTCCGGACCAAACAGGACTAATGGAAGCACTGAGCATTGAGTGCAAGTATTTATGTTAAATGCTTGTTTTTTTCTTAGTGATTTACCTGTTAATTCGAATCGGTATGCATGACTTGTCAGTCGGTCCGAAATTGCATCGGCGAGCTTGATGCAATTGTTTGGATATCTAAAAAAATGAAAAGCCGGTGTTTCGTTTGAAGGTTTTGATACACAATAATCGGAATCATTCCAATGCATTGAGCGATTCTGTCGAATTATATTAACGCCGGTGGCATAAATTTTAATGGGCGACAAGCAATTTTAAGCAGACCCGATTGAGATCTATTGGATGGCCAAAAAAATATTACGATCAGTTGAACCTAATTAATCGTTGGCTTTAGAAAAGATTAGATGCGACGATGAAAAATAGATCGCCATACGCTGTAAATTAACAGTTGAAAGAGTAAAATAATCATCGGACCAAAAAATATTAAGGTTCAGA
>QKHT01000052.1 GCA_003249935.1 Bacteroidota bacterium | reverse complement strand
AAGATGAGTTTGCCGTCGGCATCTTCGGCCAAAAGAATCATACCCTGACTGTCGATGCCTTTGAGGTTGCGTGGGGCCAGATTGACCAGCACTGTAACCTGTTTTCCGGGCAACTCTTCGGGAGTAAAATGCTCGGCAATACCGCTTACAATGGTGCGTTTATCGATGCCGGTATCCACCAAAAGTTTCATCAGTTTTTTTGTTTTAGCCACCTTTTCGGCTTCGAGAATGGTGCCCACGCGTAAATCCACTTTTGCAAACGTATCGAAATCGATATTTGGCGCAGCCTCGGCCACCACGGCCAGTTCTGCTTCGTTGGCTTTTTTGGTATCGAGTAGTTTCTGAACCTGTTTTTCGATGACATCGTCTTCTATTTTTTCGAAAAGAAGCTCGGCTTTGTTGAGCGAATGGCCTTCTTTTAGCAAATCGTACTTGCCCAGATTTTCCCATCCGAACGAAGATACATTCAGAAAGCCATTGAGCTTATTGCAACTAAACGGAAGGAAGGGTTCGAGACCAATGGCGCAATTTGCAGCAATCTGCAAACAAATGTTCAGGATAGTGGCCACACGTGCCTCGTCGGTTTTGTACACTGCCCATGGCTCGCAATCGGCAATATATTTATTACCAATACGTGCAATATTCATGGCTTCGAAGAGTGCTTCGCGAATACGGAAACTATCCAGCGACGCTTCGAGTTTGGATTTTACACCGCTCAATGCTTCGAGGGTTTCTTTGTCGTAATCGGTAAGTGCACCGCATGCCGGCACTTTACCCCCGAAGTATTTGTGGGTAAGCACCAAAGCCCGGTTTACAAAGTTACCAAGTATGGCTACAAGCTCGTTGTTGTTACGCGCCTGAAAATCTTTCCATGTAAAGTCGTTATCCTTTGTTTCGGGTGCATTGGCAGTAAGGGTGTAACGCAACACATCCTGCTTTCCCGGAAAATCGTCGAGGTATTCATGCAACCAAACAGCCCAGTTACGTGAGGTAGATATTTTATCGCCTTCGAGATTCAGAAATTCGTTAGCCGGCACATTTTCGGGCAAGTTGTAATCGCCATGCGCCTTTAGCATGGCAGGAAATACAATGCAATGGAACACAATGTTGTCCTTACCAATAAAATGAAGCAGACGCGATTCGGGATTTTTCCACCACAATTCCCAATCGGAGGTATGCTCTTTCGTCGCCGAAATATAGCCAATAGGCGCATCAAACCATACGTACAATACTTTACCTTCGGCACCTTCAACGGGTACAGGCACGGGTACAGGCACCCCCCAGTCGAGGTCGCGGCTTACGGCACGTGGCTGCAACCCCATGTCGATCCACGATTTACACTGACCATAGACGTTGGTTTTCCACTCTTTATGCTCTTCGAGAATCCATTGTTTTAAAAAGCCTTCGTATTTATCCAGTGGGAGGTACCAATGTTTGGTTTCGCGCAACACCGGTTTGCTGCCACTTACCACCGAACGAGGTTCGATAAGGTCGGTCGCATTGAGCGAAGTGCCGCAGCTTTCGCATTGGTCGCCATAAGCACCATCTTTTTTGCAATGGGGACAGATGCCTACAATATAGCGGTCGGCCAGAAATTGATTGGCCTCTTCGTCGAAATACTGCGCTGTACTTTTTTCAATAAACTCGCCGTTGTCGTAAAGTGTGCGAAAAAAATCGGACGATGTTTCGTAATGAACCGGCGATGTGGTGCGCGAATACACATCGAAGGTAATACCAAAATCGGCAAACGACCGTTTGATGATGCCGTGATAACGGTCTACAATATCCTGTGGTGTAACACCCTCTTTTTTAGCCTTGAGCGTAATAGGCACGCCGTGCTCGTCGCTGCCGCCAATCAGCAAAACATCTTCGCCTTTTAACCTCAAATACCTTGCATATATATCGGCGGGAACGTATACCCCGGCAAGGTGACCAATATGTACCGGACCGTTGGCATATGGCAACGCGGTAGTTATTAATGTGCGTTTAAAATCTTTCATTTGTGCTTCGAATATTTCGTTCGGCCCAACGCCCTTGGTTCAGCCAAAACATAAACGCGCAAAGATAACTAAAAATCGCAAAATGCATTTCCTATACCCTTGCAAACGCGGTGTATTTTGTCGGGTTGAACCGAAATGTACACCAATGGGATGCCAAAACTGAACATTACTGCTTGCATTGAATAATTTTTCACAACAATCGTCCGCATATTATGACCAAAATCACATACAATACCGTAATTTTACGCCAATTAATCAATACCAATGCGCAAACTTCTATTTATTTTGCTTATGGCCACAGCAGGCTTACAGGCACAAACCATTCTTACACCCGATGACATTCACGGGCCGCGTACCAAATGGGCCATATATCCCGATATTACCGGCGGAGCAAGCCGACATTCCATTATACCGCAACTTTCGGATCTGTCGGTAGCCGATTTTGTAAAATACCTTGAACAAACCGGGGCCAATACCGCCACCCTCAACCTCGAAAACAGCATGGACATGCTTTCCACCCCAAAGTACGACCTATTTACACTTACGCCTCAACAAATTAACCAAACTGATTATACATCGGGTCAGGCCAATATTTTGCTCACAAACTTTTTGATTGATGTGCAGAATGCCATTGACAGTGGATTGATTAACGGCAACATCCGTTTTCATATTCACATGCGACTCTATCTTAACAAAGATCCGAAACGCGAAGCGGTATTTATCAACGATTTTTCGAATTTTATCAATCTGGCCAAAGCTCGGGGGGTCGATCATCTGATTGCCGGCATAAAGTTAGGCGAGCATGGCACCAATGGAACGAAATACCTGCTCGAATCGGCACTAAAGGTGGCTCAGGCCATAAACACAAATACCAATGGCTGGCTGAAAAATTATGGCGGATTGGAATGGAGCGGCGATGGGTACGGCCGCGACTTTAGTAAAATAAACAGTTGGGGCACACTCTCTTCCACATTTTTTGCCGAAATAAGCAAATACACCGGTTACTTTACCTTTTGTTACAAAGCTTTTGATAATGGTGGTGAATTAACAGCAGCCGGTCTCGATAAGAATGCAGAAGCCGACTGGGAAACTTTTATTCGGAAAAACCTTGGCTTCGACGAGCTGAAAACCATGATTCAGGCCGCACATGCCCAATATCCCAATCATGCCAATGTTATTTTTATAGGCGATTCGGGCGATGCGATGAAATTGATTGGCAACAACGAATACAATGTAACCACACGGCTCTATACTGCGGCGGGTGCCGGATTTCGCGGCATTACCGCCATTAACGGCTACCGCCGGTATGATAAAGGCACCGAAGACAACTACCTCTACTTTTGGGATGCTATTTCGGCCAAACCACCGGTGTTAAAACCAAAATCGGTGGCGCGTTGGGAAGCCTGGCCGCTTAACGATGCCACAGCCAGCCAGTACATTACAGTTTTTGGATTGGCCGGAATCGGTGGAAAAGCACATCCGGGAGGCCCGGCTTTAGTAAAAAAAGGCACCGACACCACCATTTATATTAAACCATCATCTGGATTTGAGATTGCAAATGTTACGGTTAATGGCCTGTCGCAAGGGCCAATAAGCCAATACAAAGTAACATCGGCCAACAACGATGTACGCATTCAAGCCTCTTTTAAGAAATTGGATGGAAAGGTTTTTACCCATCCTTGCGACCCACAAATTTTTGGTGCATGGCAAGACGAACTTTCGGGTGAAGTATGGCATTTTAACAACAAATACACTGTATATAAGAGCAATGCGATCACGAACCCCGGCACTTTTTATACGGTGTACTGGTACGACTATCCCGATACAGGCACCACGGCAACTGACTTTGGAACTGGCGAAGTAATTGAAATGAACAACGATATACCGGGCAAAGCGATTAAACTGGCGTTTAGCAATGCGGCTGGCTCCCGCATGAGAGTCGATGACGGCACAGGCGTTTTACGCACTTTTGTTCGCGATGTTACAGCAACCAAGACAAACGAAAACAACAACTTTCGTATATTAAAAACATCACAGGCCGGTGTATTCAGTATCCGGGCCAATAATGACTATAACGTAACGGTTTACAACCTCAGAGGCCAACCTATTGCATATACAACCGGCGCGGTGCTCGATCTTTCGGTTCAACCCAAAGGATTGTACATTGCCGTAATCAGAGACCTTAATGGCCACATCAAAACACAAAAGTTAAACAGATAAAAATACCACAAATGCAGAACACGCTCCGAAAAATGGGGCGTTTTTTGTTTTGTTAAGGTTCTGTACTAAACAATTCGGCGTAAACAGGGGTTTTTATGGCAGTTATTGATACTTTGATATGCAACAATATACATTTCTCGTGGCCGCTTTAACGCTGATAGCCTCAGCATGCGGTTCAAAACAAAACACTACAAGTACAAATAGTGCCGACAGCAGCGAATTGTGTTGCATGCCGGCCACATCAACACGGTTGGGTTCGGCCTTAGCAGCCGTAAACAACGACAAAAAAAACACCCCGAATTACAAGGGCATGGTGCTGATACCCGGTGGCGTGTTCAGCATGGGCGGCCGCGACAAAAAGTTTGCCCGTGCCGACGAGTTTCCGGTTCACAAAGTAAAAATAAACGCGTTTTATATGGACGAAACCGAGGTGACCAATGCACAGTTTGCCGCGTTTGTAAATGCAACCGGATACAAAACGGTAGCCGAACGCGCCATAGATTGGGAAGAGGAAAAAAAGAACGTACCGCCCGGCACACCAAAACCCGACGACCAGTATCTGCAACCGGGCTCGTTGGTTTTTGCACCCCCAAACCACGAGGTGTCTTTGGATAATGCATTGGTTTGGTGGAGTTGGGTTACCGGTGCCGATTGGAAACACCCCTACGGTCCGGCCAGTTCTATTACCGGAAAAGACAATATGCCCGTGGTGCAGGTTGCCTGGGAAGATGCATATGCTTATGCGCAATGGGCCGGAAAACGACTCCCGACCGAGGCAGAATGGGAGTATGCGGCACGCGGCGGACACGACGATTATGTGTATCCATGGGGTAATGAAGGTGTGGATATGGGCAAAGTTAAAGCCAATAGCTGGCAGGGACATTTTCCGAACCAAAACACCAAGCGCGACGGTTACGAAACTATGGCTCCTGTAAAATCTTTTGCACCAAACGGTTTTGGCCTCTACGATATGGCCGGTAACGTTTGGGAATGGTGCAACGACTGGTATCACCACGATTACTACCAAACCTTTGCGAATGTGGCCGTGGCCGACAATCCACAAGGCCCGACAGAAAGTTACGATCCAATGGAGCCTTTTGCCAAAAAGAAAGTCACCCGTGGCGGTTCATACCTGTGCAACGACACCTATTGCTCGGGTTACCGCGCGGCAGCCCGCATGAAATCGACACCCGAATCGTCGGCACAACATATCGGTTTCAGATGCGTGGCCAATGTAAAATAAATTGGATAGAAACAGAAAAAGCCACGGTAACAGATGTTGCCGTGGCTTTTTTAATTTTTTCTGAACCAATTTACTTACGGATACAATCCGCATCCCAATTATCGTCGATAATTTTTTGCAATAATGGATAATTTTTATCTGTTTCGTTCAAATCGATGCGTTGTTGTTTCAACTCCTTTTTCAGTTTTACGATAATATCGTGGTAAGCCGGGTCGT
>QKHT01000079.1 GCA_003249935.1 Bacteroidota bacterium | reverse complement strand
CCAACAAACCGGGCACAATGGATTTCACTTTGTGGACGAAGCGGCTCCTCCGGCACTGTTAAAGGCATTGGCTCTCGAAATACTGAACCGCAACCTCAATGTGGTATGGTGGACCAATGTTCGTTTCGAGAAAAGTTTTACAGCCGATGTGTGTTACCTGCTGAAAGCTGCCGGTTGCATTGCTGTTTCGGGGGGACTCGAAGTAGCCTCCGACCGCTTGCTGGGGATTATTAACAAAGGGGTAAGCGTGTCTAAAGTGGCTTCGGTTACGCACAATTTCACCGAAGCAGGCATTATGGTGCATGCCTATCTGATGTATGGTTTTCCAACGCAAACCGTGCAGGAAACCATCGATTCGCTCGAAATGGTGCGTCAGCTTTTCGAAGCCAATGTGATACAATCGGCTTACTGGCACCGTTTTGCGCTTACCACTCACAGTCCGGTGGGCCGCAATGCAAAAAAATACAGCATTCTTATTCAAAATGAAAAACCGGGTACTTTTGCCAATAACGATCTGATTTTTACCGACCAAACCGGCGTGGACCACGATATATTCAGCGAAGGACTTCGCGTGTCGCTATACAACTTTATGCATGGCGTGGGCTTCGATATTCCACTCGGGAAATGGTTCAACACCCCAATGCCCGAACCAACCGTAGTACCGGATTTTATTCAAAATGCCATTGAAACCAACGGATACGAAAAGCCGGGTCCAAATACCAAAATAGTGTGGCTTGGCCCCGAACCCCGCTTGCGCTATTTCACAAAAACGAAACGCAACCGCGTAACCGAACTGGCCGAACTCACATTCAGCTTGCTTAAAGAAGACCTTTCCATCGTTTTGCGCCAAAACGAAGCCAACTGGCTTGCAAAAACGTTGTCGACACTGGACATCAGCCATTTTGGCGACACTACTTTCGCAAACCTCGAAAAAAGTTACAACATGGAAATGAACGATGATTTTTTCCTCTTTTGGAATCAGCCGCCAATACAAAAACTACGCAACAACGGATTATTAGTGCTTTAGTTTGATCTCTACATTGCGAAAATCGATTGGAAAACCTTCGTATTGCAACAAAATCCGGCCTTTGTGTTCGGTAGGGTTAACGCCTTCGTTTACAATTTTGCCATTAAGCACATGGGTTATTTTATTTCTATTTGAAATAATAACCAATTTATTCCACCGGCCTACAGGCTTTTCGGCATCTGAAAAACGAATTGCAGTTACACTTTTTCCGGGCTCAACCACTACCCCATTTACATTTAACGACACATTTTGGAGCAATATAAAATCGCCGGTGCCACCCTCTTTTATCTGAAACTGATACCCTTTGGGCCAAAGTTCATCAGTTGCACTTTCAGGAATCAGATACATTACGCCACTGTTGCGAAAATTACTTTTGTGTTCATAAGCCGAAGTGTCAGTATTCCAGCGAAATTGAACCGAAAGCTCGAAATCAGAAAACAACTGTTTCGTCATCAAATAGCCGGGTTTCGAACCAAATAGCCGAATAAGATGATGATCCACAGCAAAAAGTTCTAATGGATTTTCGTAACGGCCTTGTCCCGGCTCATATGCATACCAACCGGTTAAATCATTACCATTAAATAGCTTAATTTTTGTTTTACCACTTGATGTAACGGATAAAAGCAGCATACTAAAAATCAAAATCGGAAATATACGGTTCATAACAAAAAAAAATATTGGGTAAAAGTAACCAACTTGTTCGATAAATGCGCAGTGGATTAAAAATTACGACCAAATTAATACGAGGAAGCATCACCTAAAATTGAACTTTCCGCAACCGGCATTGTTTTGAATGGCAAACAACTTTCAACAGTTTAATTAAATATACAACGTAATGAAAAAGATTAAAGTAATTTTTGCACTACTGCTCCTTGCGGGTGCATTTGTAGCCGGTGAGGCGCAAAATATGGACCATAAAGCCATGAAAACCGATAAAAAAATGGTGATGATAGAAAAAGCGGTTTGTGTAATTTACCCAACAGCGGGAAATAAAGTCACTGGTGTAGTTACATTTACCAAAGTGGAGGGTGGCATTAAAATAGTGGCCGATTTGCAAGGCCTTACCCCCGGTAAACACGGCTTTCACATACATGAGTTCGGCGATTGTACTTCAGCCGATGGCACATCGGCAGGCGGCCATTTTAATCCATCCGGCGTATCGCATGGCGGACCGATGGAGAGCATGCGACACGAAGGCGACATGGGCAATATTGAAGCCAACAGCAACGGGGTAGCCCATTTGGAATATGTTGATTCGGCCATTTCGTTCAAAGGTATTTCGTCGATTATCGGCCGCTCCATCATCGTTCACGAAAAAGAAGACGACTTAAAAACGCAACCAACCGGAAACGCCGGTGCACGTATAGGATATGGCGTAATTGGTATTGCCAAATAATTTAGGCTGAACCAAAGATATAAAGGGCGTGGCATTATTTTGCTGCGCGTTTTTTTTATGCATATTTATTGTTTTGCAGGGTTTGATCCTTAATTTTGAGCCGTATTAATAAGCGCAATATGCACGTCGACAAATTTACTACATCTTTTACGGTTAGTTCGGTTCAGGTAAATTGTTTTGGAGAGGCCACCTTACCAGCCCTGTTTTTTGCCATGCAGGAAGCGGCATGGGAACATGCAGAACAACTTGGATTGGGTTTCGAAAGGCTATTGAGCGAAGGCGTATTTTGGGCCATGTCGCGCATTGCCATCGAGGTAAACGTTTATCCAAAATGGCGACAACATGTTATTATGAAGACATGGCCACGCGACACCGACGGATTTATGGCCTATCGCGATTTTTCGCTCGAAGACGAATACGGCACGTTATTGCTCGCTGCCACCAGCTCGTGGATTGTAATTGATAGCCACACACACCGGTTGCGCCGGCTGAGTAGCCTCACAAAAGAGTTTCCATACCACGCCCACGCGATATTAAACCGCAATGCCGAAAAATTGGGTTCAGCCCAAAACTATACTTACGGCCCTTTGCACCCGGTACTTTTTTCGGAGACAGATTTGAATAAACACCTGAATTCGGGCAGAACGATCGAACGATTTATGGATGCTCACGACAGCATTTTTTTGCTTAATAATACTTTAAAATCATTTGAAATCAACTATCTGCGCGAAGGAACTCTGGATTCAGCGTTGCAGGTTGGCATATCAAACATTCAGTTACATGAATTTGGTTATACACTAAAGTCGGCCACCGGAACAGAAATAGCCCGTGCTATTGCCGTGTGGCAACCAAGCGTATTAAAATCTTAAAAATTGGTTCACCCAAATTCTTTATGATTTTATAAGCGTATATTTAGGCCACTTTTACAAATAAAATAACATGAATACCTTCAAATTTTTAACATCGGCCGTTGCCTTGAGCTGCGCAGCACTATCGCCTGCGCAGTCGAAAATACCGGAACGACCCAACATTTTATTTGCACTGGGCGACGATATTACGTGGAAACACATGGAAGCTTACGGATGCAAGTGGGTAAAAACGCCCAATTTTAATTTGGTAGCCAAAAATGGCGTGTTGTTTAACAATGCCTATACTTGCAATGCCAAATGTGCCCCGTCGCGCTCTTCGATACTTACCGGCCGTAATTCGTGGCAACTCGAAGCAGCCTGTAATCACTTCCCCTATTTTCCCGAAAAATTTAAAACGTATGCCGAAGCCCTTGCCGAACACGGGTACCATGTAGGATTTACCGGTAAAGGCTGGGCACCGGGTAACGCGGGTAAAATAAACGGTGTACCACGCTCGCTACCGGGAAAAGAGTATGCAAAATATAAACTTGTGCCTCCTACCAAAGGAATCTCCAACTGCGATTATGCATCTAATTTCGAGGACTTTGTAAACAATAATACCAATGGAAAACCATTTTGTTTTTGGTTTGGCAGCAATGAACCACATCGCGATTATGAATTTGCATCATCGTTACGACTTACCGACAAAAGGCCCGGCGATATCGATTCGGTTCCTGCATTTTGGCCCCAAAACGAAACTGTACGTACCGACATGCTCGACTATGCTTTGGAAATTGAACATTTCGACAAACACCTTGGCTTAATGCTGGAGTTCCTGAAAAAGAAGGGCCTTCTCGACAATACCATTGTAGTGGTAACCGCCGATAACGGCATGCCATTCCCTCGGGTTAAGGGTCAGGAATACGAATGGTCGAACCATTTGCCGCTTGCCATTATGTGGAAAAACGGAATTAAATCGCCGGGCCGAAAAATAGATGATTTTGTAAGCTTTATCGATTTTACACCAACGTTTCTCGAAGTAGCCGGAATTTCGCAAAAGGAGAGTAAAATGGCCACCATAACAGGAAAAAGCCTTACCGATATCCTATACTCCAATAAAAACGGCGTTATAAACAGCACGCGCAACCATGTACTCATTGGTAAAGAACGGCACGATGTGGGGCGGCCAAACGATGAGGGCTATCCGATTCGCGGCATTCGCAAAGGCGACTTTTTGTATGTTCACAATTTTAAAACCAACCGGTGGCCGGCCGGCGATCCCATAACTGGCTACCTCAATTGCGACGGTAGTCCCACAAAAACCGAAGTTCTTAAAGCACGACGTTTACCCGAAACACATTGGTATTGGAAATTGGATTTTGGTAAACGCACCGGCGATGAACTGTACAATGTAGTCAATGATGCCGAATGCATGACCAATCTGGCTACAAATCAACAATATGCAAAAACAATGAACAAGCTCAGAAAACAGCTATTTAAAGAATTAAAGGAACAAAAAGATCCTCGGATTTTGGGTAATGATACTATTTTCGATCAATACCCATACAGCGATCCTAAAACGTTTAATTTTTACAATCGTCAGATGCAAGGCGAAAAAATGAACGCCGGTTGGGTTGAACCATCAGATGCGGAGATTTTGCCCCCAGGAGAAGAATAACAACCAAAATATGAACTATTTAGCCCATTTACTATTATCAAATCCGGATGAAGATGAAATGACCGGAAACTTTATTGGCGATTACGTAAAGGGCCGAAACTATACAAACTACCCCGGTGCATTGGCCCGGGGTATCTTTCTTCACCGCACAATCGACAACTTTGTTGACCACCACGATGTATATCACAACATGATGGTAAAATTCAGACCGGTATACGGATTGTACGCCAATGCCATAACAGATATTGCACTCGACCACATTCTGGCGGTAAATTGGAATGAATACTGCCCTAATGAAACCCTCGAAGGCTTTTCGAACAAGGTTTATAACGGACTAAATCATCGTTTCGACATACTTCCGGCTAAAGTTCAAGGCTTTTTACACATTCTGATAAGCCATCGCCGGTTACAGAGTTATGCATCTATCACGTCGCTCGAAGAAGTGTTCGAAATACTAACATTACGCCGTAACCTACCCGACGAGGCTGCCGGGGCAGTAAAAATTATACAGAAAAATTTGTGCTTTTTTGAAACAGGATTGGCCACATTATGGCCCGAATTGCAGGTAAAAGTTGGAGAAGCACGGAGGTTATACCTCCTTGAACATTAAATATGAATTAAAATACTTTCCATTAATACAATGATCACTTCGCAAATAGCCTTCTACCTGAAAACCAAATTCCTTATAGAGATTAAAAGCACGTTCATTTTCCTCGAAAACATGAAGCGTAATTTTACGAAGCACCGGATTTGATACGGCCCAATCGATGAGTTGCGACAAAAGCGCAGTGCCAATTCCCTGATGCCAAAACGCCTTTTCAACCATTAAACCAAGTTCACCTACATGTTCAAATTTTTTCATCTTTGAACCTTCGATTGATGCCACACCCACAATCCGGCTATTATACTTTGCAGCAATTAGTTTCGACTGATTATGATTTGTGAACCGGTTAACGAACTCCAGTTCATCCTCTCGACTAAATTTTACCTCCGACAATGAAAATCGCAGACAATCCGACTCGCCTAACACCTGACGGTAACAACGAATCAGTTCATCTATGTCAGCAGCACAAGCATCAGAATAACAAATCATTAGTTTTCATTTTTCACAAAACTACAAATTTTTATTCTATTTCAAGCGGTATTTGTATACAAAATGTCGTCCCCTCATTTTCGGTAGAGACAAAACTAACATGACCTTTCAAATAATTTTCACCCAACAGTTTCATACTATACGTTCCCAGCCCGCGATTTACGCCCTTGGTTGTATACGAACGTTGAAAAAGCTGTAATTGAACATGCCTTGGAATAAACGACTTATTGTGGATAAAAAAGGAGAAGTGCTCTTTACCTTTGGCGTAATCAACTGTTACTACATCGCCACTTTCCGATGCCTCAATGGCGTTTTTAATCATATTCGTAAGAATGCGGTTCAATAAGACCAAATCCGTTTTAAACACAAAATCAGCACTTTCCGTTACAACTATATCTACATTCTGCATTTTACTTACCGAATGATGACGCATGGCTTCAGCAATTTTTTTGGCGAAATCGGCTGCATGCGCTTTTTTAGGATTTAACTCCAGATCTCCCTTTTCGGCCCGGTTTAGTTGCTGCTGCCACATTATTTCGTCAAGTAATTGTTTCGAAGCCGATTGGGCAATATTGAGATATTCGTGTGCTTCATCGCAGGTTGAATCGAGCATAATTTCTAACAAACCACTTAACCCACCTGCCTGATTAATTACATCGTGGAAAAAAATCCGCTCCATGAGTTGCCGCTTTTTCTTTTCTGAAATATCAACCGCAGATACAATAGTATATTGGTAACCTTGAAAAAACAATGGGGAGGATGTCACTTCAAGGTCTAACTGTTTCATGGCATTTTCCACATCAACAATAATCCGACATTCCAAAGATACTTTTTCCTTTTTCTGTTGAGCTAAAATAATTGAATTCACAGCACCACAATAGCGGCAGGCTTCACCGGTACCGCAACCCGAAGGTGCCTCTTCGGCATTAAGGCAACCAACAATTTCGCCAAAGCGTGCACCAAGAATAGGTTCTTCGCTTTCCAGCCCAAGTTGTTTTAAAAGCACCTCATTAGAAAATACAACCTGACGGTGTTCGTTTAAAATACAAACGATAAAAGATAACGAACTTATAATATCGTGCATGTATTCCAATGTTCCGGTTTGGGAACGTTGTTCCAAAACTTTTGAAAGCGGATCTCTTTCGGGTGAAGCAAAATAAGTATTTTTCAACTTCTGTATATTTTGTTATTTCTACTACAAATTTAATATTAATTTAAAGAAAACAAAACGGTTCTCTTACAAATATTACACATAAAAAATGCCAATCCACATCCATTTTAAATTGGCGAAAAAAATCTTTAATTATTTGCGCCAACACTATTAAAACAGTATTTTTGCGCCGATATTTAAAAAGTTGAATATATTCATAGAAATTAATAATTCACTTTGTTTATGGCTAATATTTTCTGTTCATCAATCGGCAGGAAACTCGTTATGAGTCTTTCGGGATTATTCCTGATTCTGTTTCTTTTTGTGCATTTAGCACTTAACTCGTTATTGTTGCTCGACGGTGTGTTCGGGTTCGAAACGGGACAAATGTTTAATGCGGGTGTACATTTTATGGGAACCAACCCCATAATCAAAATCATTGAGCCTATGCTGGCTATTGGTTTTGTGATACACATTATTTACTCCCTTATTCTTACTTTTCAAAACATGAAAGCTCGCGGACCGCAGGCTTATGCAGGAGGAAAGAAGACATCGGGCGTGAGTTTTTCATCTCTTAATATGTTGCCTTTGGGTATCGCGGTTTTCGCGTTTCTTGTTGTGCACATTGCCAACTTCTACATGAGAATGAAGGGTATTATTGCATGGGAGCCAAGTGAAGTTGAGTTTCCATTTTTTGGTACAATGGCAAAAGGTGAAGATGCTTACACTTTGGTAAACGAAACATTCAAAATCGGATGGGTTGTTGCTATTTATGTTGTAGGTTCATTATCACTTGGCTTGCATCTGGCACATGGTTTCTGGTCGGCGTTTCAAACCATTGGTTGGAACAACACAACATGGTTACCACGCTTAAAAGTGATTGGTATTGTCATTGCAGTGTTGATGGGCGCAGGCTTTTCGGCAATTGCTGTTGCACAATACTTATTCTTTTAATTGCCAACTAATTCGTAATGAGGTTTTAAAAATCTTTTTTTAACACGTAATTCGTAACAATTATGACCAAATTAAATTCCAAAATACCACATGGTCCGGTTTCGCAAAAATGGGCCAATTATAAAGCACACCAGAATCTGGTGAACCCATCGAACAAACGTCGTTTGGATGTGATTGTGGTAGGAACCGGACTTGCCGGTGCCTCTGCTGCTGCATCGTTGGGCGAGATGGGCTTCAATGTTAAAAACTTTTGCATTCAGGATTCACCACGTCGCGCTCACTCAATAGCAGCACAAGGTGGTATCAATGCAGCAAAAAACTATCCAAACGATGGCGACTCTGTTTATCGTTTGTTTTACGATACTATTAAAGGTGGCGATTACCGTGCACGTGAAGCCAACGTACACCGTTTGGCCGAAGTAAGTAACAGCATTATTGACCAGTGTGTGGCTCAAGGTGTTCCTTTTGCGCGTGAATATGGTGGTTACCTCGACAACCGATCGTTTGGTGGCGCGCAGGTAAGTCGTACGTTTTATGCCAAAGGTCAAACCGGCCAGCAGCTTTTACTCGGTGCCTATTCGGCATTAATGCGTCAGGTTAACATTGGAACAGTAAAATTATACACCCGTACCGAAATGGTCGATGTCGTAATTATTGATGGCAAAGCACGTGGTATCATTACCCGCGACCTTGTTACCGGCAAGCTCGAACGTCATTTTGGCCACGCTGTGGTTATTGCAACCGGTGGATACGGAAACACGTTCTTCCTTTCGACCAACGCCATGGGATCGAACGGTTCGGCCGCAATACAATGCTACAAAAAAGGTGCGATGTTTGCGAACCCATGCTACGCTCAAATTCACCCAACCTGTATTCCGGTTCATGGCGAATTTCAGAGCAAGCTTACACTCATGTCCGAATCGTTGCGTAACGACGGTCGTATTTGGGTTCCTAAAAAGAAGGAAGATGCAGAAGCCATTCGTGCCGGAAAATTAAAACCGACTCAAATTTCCGAAGACAATCGCGATTACTATCTCGAACGTCGTTATCCAGCATTCGGTAACCTTGTACCACGCGATGTAGCCTCACGCGCGGCAAAAGAACGCTGCGATGCCGGCTATGGTGTTGGAGCAACCGGATTGGCTGTTTACCTCGATTTTAAATCGGCCATCGAACGCCTTGGTCAAAAAACCATTGAAGCACGATATGGCAACCTTTTCCAGATGTACAACAAAATTGTGGACGACAATCCCTATGAAACGCCGATGATGATTTATCCGGCAATTCACTATACAATGGGTGGTATTTGGGTCGATTACGAATGTATGACTACCATTGAGGGACTATATGCCATTGGCGAAGCAAACTTCTCGGATCATGGTGCAAACCGTTTAGGTGCTTCGGCATTGATGCAAGGTTTGGCCGATGGGTATTTTGTATTGCCTTACACCATTCAGAATTATTTGGCAAACGATATCCGTACACCGCGTATGAGCACCGATTTACCGGAGTTTGAAGCAGCCGAAAAAGCAGTAAAAGAACGCTTTGCAAAATTACTTGCAATTAAGGGTAAACGTTCGACCGACAGTTTGCACAAGGAATTTGGTTTGGTAATGTGGGATTTTGTAGGCATGGGACGCAACAAGGCAGGCCTCGAAAAAGCACTATCGCGTATTGTTGAAATCCGCAAAGAATTCTGGAGCAACTTGTTAATCCCGGGTGAACAGAATGAAATGAACCCCGAACTCGAAAAGGCGAACCGTTTGGCCGACTTTATCGAAATTGGCGAACTAATGGCGCGCGATGCACTACACCGCGAAGAGTCTTGTGGCGGTCATTTCAGGGAAGAATATCAAACCGAAGATGGTGAAGCACTTCGACAGGATGACAAGTTCATGTATGTTGGATGTTGGGAATATCAGGGCGAAGGCGTAGAACCAAAGCTCAATAAGGAACCACTCAACTACGAAGAGACTGAAGTTAAACAAAGGAATTACAAGTGATTCAGGAGGTAACATCAATGGAAAATACAATAAATCTCACGCTCAAAGTTTGGCGTCAAAAAAATGCGAAAGCAAAAGGTCAGTTCGAAACCTATATGGTAAACGGAATTTCGACGGATAGCTCGTTCCTCGAAATGATGGATATATTGAACGAACAACTTCTTAACGAAAACAAAGAACCCGTAGCATTCGACCACGACTGTCGCGAAGGCATCTGTGGCATGTGTTCACTCTACATTAACGGCCGTCCGCACGGACCGGATGACGATGTAACCACTTGCCAGTTGCACATGCGTAAATTCAAAAACGGCGATACGATTACTATCGAGCCCTGGCGTTCGGCTGCATTCCCGGTTCTCAAAGACTTAATTGTAGACCGTGGTGCTTTCGATAAAATACAGGCCGCTTATGGTTATGTTACCGTAAGTACTGGTGGCGTGCCCGATGCAAATGCCATATTAATTGGTAAGGAAGACGCTGATGAAGCGATGGACTCTGCATCGTGCATTGGCTGTGGCGCATGTGTTGCAGCGTGTAAAAACGGTTCGGCCATGTTGTTCGTATCTGCTAAAGTAAGCCAGTTTGCACTTTTACCCCAAGGTCGTGTAGAAGGTGCCCGTCGTGCAAAAGCGATGGTAGCCAAAATGGATGAACTTGGTTTTGGTAACTGTACCAATACCGGTGCGTGCGAAGTAGAGTGTCCGAAAAACATTTCAATCTCAAACATTGCACGATTAAACCGCGAATTTTTGGCCGCTAAATTAGCCGACTAATTCAGGTTCAGACAACATAAAACAGATAGAAAACTGCTGCCTTCGGGTGGCAGTTTTTTTTATGTGTGAACCTTAATTTTTGGCACGATAGTTGAATTTATCTTAATGAAAGCGATGAAGCCGATTCTTTTTTTAGGCAATTTTAAAACTAAGATCGTACCATTCAGCATCTTTAAACGCTCAGAACAACAACATTTAAAACTTACGAACATGAAACTGTTAAGGAATTTTTCAATTATTTTTATCGTGGCAAGTTTTCTTGCAAGCTGCGATGAAGGCATTACAGGAAGTGGTCCGGTTGTAACCGATACTTATTCCATACCCTATTTTACGTCAATCGAATGCAACACCCCCGGGCGTATCAATCTTTTGCAAGGATCGAACCAAAGCCTTTCTCTGACCACAAACGATAATCTTTTCAGGTATTTTGATATTTATGTATCAAATTCCAAACTAATTATAGAACAAAAACGCAGCTACAACATCCAGGATTACGACGAACTGCGATTCGATATTACCATGCCGGAAATTTACAAGATAACCTTAAATGGTTCTGCCTCACTTTGGGCTAATAACAGAATAAACACATCAGCTCTAACGGTAAACCTTGATGGATCAGGATATTTACGTTTTTACGAAGCAACCACACCCAGACTAACCATCAACAATGAAGGTTCGGGTTATATCGATTTCGACCGAATTTATACCGACGAACTTACGGCCGCCCTGGGTGGTTCGGGTCGAATCGCAGCACGAGACTGCGACGTAATAAACGTGCATACCGAAGTTGACGGTTCCGGCATCATTTCACTTACAGGCATTGCCGACATCGTAGATGGCACAATTAACGGCTCGGGCGAATTACGATTGGTTAATCTACCCTGCCTCGAAGCATATTTCACAATCAACGGTTCCGGTTCAGCCGAAACTTCGCCCCAAGACAAACTTACCGCCACAATAAATGGCAGTGGCAGTGTATACTACACCAAACAACCAACCATTATCACAAAAATAACAGGCTCGGGAATAGTTTCAAGATATTAAACAAAGCTTATGGCTGAACCGTTTACACAAGATATGGAAGACACCAATACAATATTACGTTGTGAATGGGCCGGGAACGACCCGTTGTACCAAAGCTATCACGATAACGAATGGGGCGTACCAGTGAGGGATGACGCAAAAATGTTTGAATTTTTAATACTTGAAACCTTTCAGGCCGGACTAAGCTGGATTACCATTTTACGAAAACGCGAAAATTTTCGCAGTGCTTTTGATGAATTTGACCCACAAAAAGTGGCGGAATTTGGCGATGATAAAATTGAGCAACTCATGCAAAATGCCGGAATTGTACGCAACAGAGCCAAAATTGTGGCGGCCGTTTCCAATGCTAAGGCCTATATTTCAATACAGCGGGAATTCGGTTCATTCTGCAACTATCTTTGGGCATTTACCGACGGTAAATCTGTGGTTAGTCATTTTGAGAAACTCTCGCAGCTCCCAGCAAAAACAGACCTCTCGAATCGAATAAGTGCCGATTTAAAAGCACGTGGCTTCAAATTTGTTGGCTCAACCGTAATATATGCCCATTTACAGGCCACAGGTATCGTAAACGATCATTTAACACATTGCTTCCGCCATAAAAAAAAACGCACATGGAATAGTTTCGATGTGCGTTTTTTGTATTATCAGCCCCGTTTGGCAGGATCGGGCTTTTTGGGTGCTTTGTTTTTGGGATCCTCAAATAATCTGGCAAATTTTCGTGGGATGTTCGTTGTAAACTTCATGACCTGACCGGTGGCGGGATGCTTAAACTCAATGGTTTGCGCGTGCAGAGCCAGTCGTCCTATTGGACCCGCCGGAGCACCATATTTGCGATCGCCCACAATCGGATAACCAATATGGCTCAACTGCACACGAATCTGATTCTTCCGACCGGTTTCGAGCGAAACCTGCAATAACGAATATTTCCCATTAGTTTTCAATACTTTATAATGCAGTACTGCACTCTGTCCTTTTGTAGGATCGTCGCAGATATACACTTTAAAATTTGTGGCTTCGTATAAATAATGCATAAGTGTATCTTCCTTCTCAGGCATTTCGCCCTCGACAATACAAATGTATTTGCGCTCGCTAACTGTTTCGTCCCACTTCGACTGTAATTTATACTGAACTTCCTGACTTTTTGCAAAGATCATTAAGCCCGATGTTTCACGATCGAGACGGTGAAGAATAAAAATTTTGTTACCAATACCTGTTTTCTTTACGTGTGCACTCAAAATATTATAGGCTGTTTTTTCGCGCTCTTCGCCGGTACCCACTGAGAGTAACCCAGCATTTTTTTCTATAACAATCAGTGATTTATCTTCAAAAACTATCTTTAACTCATCATATGGTTTCTGGTCTGAAGTAATACCCTTATTTACAACCACTTCATCACCAGGTTTCACCATTGCATTGTGTTTTGTAACGGGTTTGTTGCCAATCCATACCTGACCGTGCAACAGTAACGACTTTATTGACGAGCGACTCCTTTCGGGCCACGATTTGATAAGAAACGGCAGCAATTCCATCTCCTCTGTTGCTTTTAGAACACTGGTACGTGTTTTAACTTTTGGTAAACTCTTTTTTTTATCCGGCATTATAAAGCCTTTATTTATTAATTGTTTTCTTCTGTATTTGGTTGAACCGGCTTATTCCACCATTTGATGAAACAGCGTTTGCGCTTATGTTGTATATGGTCAAACGATTTCCATATCTGAATGGCTACGTGATTGTTTTCGAGCATTCCGGTTGTTTCTACAAACTGCATATTATGTTCCTTGGCGGTTTTCCATATTTCATTCATTAGCAACGATGATGCGCCAAGTTTTTGAAATTCGGGACGAACCCCGGTAAGCATTAGTTCCATCTCGGTGGGGTGTTTCATGGCCTGCATAATATGATACCATCCAAATGGCCATAATTTTCCGTTAGCTTTTTGCATTGCTTTCGAAAGCGATGGCAGGGCAATGAGAAAACCTGCGATTTCATTATCCTTATCTTCCACAATTTTAACAAATCGCGGGTTAAGGATCGGAAAATATTTGTCGATATAGTATTTTGAGAGAGATTCAGGCAACTTATATGTACCAAACAAATTCTCAAAAGCTTCGTTAAACAACTTGAATATCTTTGTCTTGTATGGTTCAAGCTCCTTTTTTTCAGTAAAATTTACCGATTTTAAATGAAACCGCTCTTTGATTAAATCGGCCACTCTGAACGCTTTATCCGGCATTTTTTCGGGAAATGTAACACGAAATTCGAGCCAGTCGATCTCCTTTTCATAACCCAGCCGGTCGTAATGTTTTTGATAATACGCATGATGATAATCCGAAGCCACAGCAGCAATGTATTCATGCCCCTCAACAAGCAACCCCTGATGATCGAGATTCGAAAAACCCAAAGGACCGTGAATGCCATCCATTTGCATCTCAAAAGCCCAATCTTCAACTGTTTTAATTAACAAATTGGCCACTTCAGCATCGTCAATAAACTCTGGTCGGGTGAACCGGGCAAGTTTTTCACCGGTTTTTTCAAGCCGTGGTTTAATGATTAAACCACCAATACGACCAATGCAATGGCCATTGCGTCTGGCAATCCAAAATTTGGTAATACTAATATCAAAAGCAGGATTCTTTTTGGGGTCAATGGAATTTATCTCATCGGTAAACATTGGGGGAACCCACCCTGCTACACCTTTGTATAATTGATATGGTAAAAGTGCGAATTCGCGCCTTTCGGCGGCTGTTTTTACTTCAACAATTTCGATAGACATATTGTGCCACTATATTTTACGCAAAGTAACAATAAAATAGTATGAAACGCAAAAGGGAGCAAGCGGTTCGGCAAAAAAAGGCTTAATAGTCATTAAGAGAACTATTCATAAGTATAATGTTGGCACAATTCGCTTGCGGATTAAAAAAAATGCAATATTTTTGCACAAAGACCATTACGAAGATGGACTACAATACACAACGCAACAAAATGAGGATACCGGAATACGGCCGAAATGTTCACCGCATGGTAGAACATTGTTTAACAATTGAAGATCGTGAAAAACGAACACAGTGTGCATATGCCATTGTGAATGTGATGTCGAATTTGGTACCTGCCAGCAAGGATGCATCTGATTATGAACAAAAATTGTGGGATCACCTGGCCATTATGGCCGATTTCAAACTTGATGTTGAGTCGCCGTATCCACTTCCACAAGAAGAAATACTACACAAATACATTGTACAATTGCCTTACCCGAAAAGCACGATAAAGGTAATGCACTATGGTGTAAATGTAGAGAACCTCATTGGTCTTGCCTGCAAAACCGAAGACCCGGCAGAACGCATGCAAATGGCTCTTTTAGCTGCAAACCACATGAAAAAGGCTTATTTACAATGGAATAAGAATGTGGTAAATGACGAAAAAATATACAACGACTTACGTTTATATTCCGATGGACTTTTAGACTATTCGTCGAGCGATTTTAAACTGGTTGAAACGAAAGAAGTCGTTCCGGTTCCGAAAAAGAAAAAGAGCGCCAACAGAACAGCGTAATTTGCAAAATAGTTTTCATGGCAACATTTGTAATTGAAGGAGGTCATCCTTTAAAAGGGGAGTTAACACCCCAAGGTGCAAAAAATGAAGCACTACAGGTAATTTGTGCGGTACTATTAACCAACGAGCCTGTGGTAATGCACAATATCCCTGATATCCTCGATGTTAACAATCTGATACAATTATTAAAAGACTTAGGCGTAACAGTCGAAAAATTATCGGTTAACAGTTACCGTTTTACAGCCTCCACCATTTCGCCCGAATTTCTTAAAGGTGATACATTTAAGCAAATGGGTGCACGCTTACGCGGGTCTGTTATGATTCTCGGCCCGCTATTGGCACGTTTTGGCGAAGCTTTTTTGCCAAAACCGGGTGGCGATAAAATTGGCCGCAGGCGTTTGGACACCCACTTTATCGGGTTGCAAAAGCTTGGTGCAGAATTCAACATTTCTGACGATGGTAAATTTTATCAGGTATCTGCAAAAAAACTCAAAGGGTGTTACATGCTGCTCGAAGAAGCTTCGGTAACAGGTACAGCAAATATTCTTATGGCATCGGTACTGGCCGAAGGGATTACCACCATATACAATGCCGCTTGCGAGCCCTATATACAACAACTGTGCAAAATGCTTAACAGCATGGGTGCAAGAATTGAAGGCGTAGGTTCGAACCTGCTTACGATTACCGGCGTAACGTCGTTGCACGGTACCGAACACAGAATCTTGCCCGATATGATTGAAATAGGTAGTTTTATTGGCATGGCCGCGATGACCGGTTCAGAAATTACCATCAAAGATGTTTCGTACGAAAATCTTGGCATTATTCCTGAAATGTTTCGCCGAATAGGCATTCAGTTTGAGAAACGCAACGACGACATATATATACCGGTTCAGCCAAAATACGATATAGAAACTTTTCTCGACGGTTCCATCATGACGATAGCCGATGCGCCCTGGCCGGGTCTCACGCCCGATTTGCTTAGTATATTTTTGGTTGTGGCAACGCAAGCTAATGGCAGTGTACTCATTCACCAAAAAATGTTCGAAAGCCGTTTATTTTTTGTAGACAAACTCATTGACATGGGTGCGCAAATTATTCTTTGTGACCCGCACAGAGCCACTGTGATTGGCTTGGGAAAGAAATACCCGCTTCGTGGGGCCATTATGAGCAGTCCGGATATTCGTGCCGGCGTTGCATTACTGATAGCAGCCATGAGTGCCAGGGGCATATCTACAATACACAACGTAGAGCAGATTGACCGTGGGTACGAACATATTGATATAAGACTTAACAAATTGGGCGCAAAAATTACACGGATTTAAGCACAACCGGTTCAACAAAAAACACAATGATGCAAAATACCATTATTGAGCGCACTTTGCTCGACAGTATTGCCAAAGAATTACAAATTGCCGACACAGGCAAAGCCACAATTCGCGAAGTTGTAACAATTGTAAACAAGGTTGAGAGCCAAACCGGCATACGATATGTCCGTATGGAAATGGGCGTACCCAGCCTCGCCCCACCACAAGTGGGTACCGAAGCCGAAATTGAAGCACTTCGCAAAGGTGTGGCATCGAAATACCCGATGCTCGATGGACATCCACCTTTGAAGGCGCAAGCCTCGCGCTTTGTGAAAGCATTTCTCGATGTGGACGTACAACCGGCACATTGCATACCGGTTTGCGGGTCGATGCAAGGGACTTTGGCTTCGTTTATTACTGCGGGACAATGCAATTCGACAAAGAATACGGTACTGTTTATTGACCCCGGATTTCCGGTACAGAAACAACAACTCACCGTTTTGGGAATGGATTTTGCCACGTTCGATGTTTATAATTACCGTGGCGAAGCACTTGAACCTAAACTCGAAGAGATGCTCTCAGCAGGCAATATTTGTGCTATTATTTATTCGAACCCCAACAATCCCGCTTGGATCTGTTTTAATGAAACCGAACTTGCGGCCATAGGACGGATGGCCGACAAATACGATGTGGTGGTGCTCGAAGATCTGGCCTATTTTGGCATGGATTTCAGAAAAGATCTTGGAACGCCATTCAAAGCACCTTTTCAACCAACGGTTGCAAAATACACACACAATTACATTTTACTTATTTCGAGTTCGAAAGCATTTAGTTATGCGGGGCAACGTGTCGGATTGGTGGCCATTAGCGACCAACTTTTCGATAGAGAGTTCGACGCACTTAAAGCACGCTATAGTGTTGCGGGTTTTGGAAATGTATTGGTGAACCGCGTATTGTACGCATTATCGTCGGGCACCAGTCACTCGGCACAATACGCGCTTGCCGCAATGCTGGAAGCAGCATGCGATGACAAATTCAATTTTATTGACGATGTAAAAATATATGGCGACAGAGCAGCTATGATGAAACCAATGTTCGAAAAACAGGGTTTTCATCTGGTCTATGCCACCGATCTCGACCAACCCTTAGCCAATGGGTTTTACTTTACGGTTGGCTATAAAAACATGACCGGTGCCGAACTTTCTTCAAAGCTGCTTTATTATGGTATCAGTGCCATTTCGCTCGATAGTACCGGCAGTTTGCAACAGGGAATTAGGGCTTGTACAGCTTTTGTTACTCCCGACCAGTATCCCGATTTGGAGGCCAGATTACAAGCCTTTAGTCGCGATTTTTAAATTTGAACCGATATGGAAACGAATCGAAAAGTCATTGTTTACATTGCCACCAGCATCGATGGATTTATAGCCAAAACCGACGGTGATATTTCGTTTTTAGATACGGTGGCTGGCAGTGGCGAAGATTATGGATATTCTGACTTTATAAATTCGGTGGATACCGTAATTATGGGACGAAAAACCTACGACAAAGTGCTCTCATTTGGAATAGGTAATCCCCATGCAGCAATACAATCGTATATTATTACCCGAACCGAACGTAAAAGTGAAGACAATGTAACTTTTTATACCGGCGATATAACAGCATTAGTTAACGCCTTAAAATCGAACCAAGGAAAACACATATTTGTAGATGGCGGCGCAGAAATAGTTAACCTGCTGTTACAACACCGCCTTATCGACGAAATAATCATTTCTATTGTACCGGTGCTTTTAGGCGAAGGCATCCGACTGTTCGATACGAACAGACCTCCGGTTCAAATGCAACTCGTTGGTTCAACCCAATACGCCTCGGGTCTGGTTCAAATTCATTACAAATTGCCGATTATCTGTTAACCTTCAATAGTTCGCTTACCCGGCAAAATTAAAATTCGCTTTATTTACTTCTTCTTTGTCTTCAGCTCTTGTGCCTTACGCTTTATCAGGCGATCCATCATTTCGTACACAGCCGGGCAGGTTTCGCAGTTTTTAATCGTTGCCTTTTTAATTACCGCCATATTATAGCTATCGGTATGTGGATATTCGCGGCAAGCTTTGGGTCGGTATTCGTAAACTTTGCAATAGTTATCGTCGCCAATAAACGGGCATTGTACCGTTTTAAACACCAAATCATCGTCCTCATCGCGTCGAATAAATTCGGAGATAAAGTCCGGCTCCTTTTTATTGAGAGCTTTGGCTAATCTGGCAATGTCGGTAGGAATTAATCGAGGCCCCAGACCCCGACAACAATTTCCGCAAGATAAACAGTCGATTTCGGCAAATACTTCCAGATGCAATTGAGCAAAATCCTCATCAAGATGTTTTATTTTTTTTCCATTATAATGTCGGTAAAGTGTTTCGTAAGCCTTTTTGTTACGAACCGCATTGGCTTTAAGCTGTATAAAATCGAAAGGTTGTTTCATATTTATGTTTTTTTGGTTGAACCAAAGTGTGCATTGCCATTTTTCGGTTAAATGATTCAATTACGAACTTTGTTCCGATGCATTTAAAATCCGATTTTTTGACATCTGGCCCAAATACAAACCCGCAATAACCACAATTACACCAAATACCTTTTGAACAGATATCTCTTCTTTTAAAATAAAATACGAAAACAAGGCCGTAATAGCAGGGATGAGATTGATAAAAGCATTACTTCGTGTAACGCCAAGTTTTTTTATTGCAGCCGTAAAAAAAATAAAAGCGGCAACCGATGCAAATACAGTAAGTAAAACCATGGCGCGAATTGCCTCCGGCTTGTATTCAACCGTAAAAAACTGTGGCATTTCAACGTACAGAAACACCGGTAAAAAATAGACCATTCCAAACAAATTCTGATAAAATATAATGGTCAGGCCGTAATAATGCTCTGTAAGTTTTTTAAGAAATACCGTATAGAACACAGCCGAAATCACGGCAAGAAACATCAGTAAAATACCGGGAACACTTGCGTTAAATCCCACACCAGGCTGCCAGGCAATAAGCATGGTACCGGCCATAGAAATTAAAATGCCCAAAAGAATAAACCATGTAGGTTTTTCGCCCATAAAAAAGTAAGCCGTTACCGGAGCAAATAGCGGAATTGTAGATATAATTACGGCACCAAGTGTTGGCGAAACCATATTCATACCAAAACTCTCGCCCATGAAATACAAAAACGGTTCGAAAAATGCCAGAATTGCAAAATATTTGAAGTGCCCTTGTTGAATAGGCTGAAATTTGCCGGTTACTTTTACTAACAAAAACATAAGTATTGTGGCCAACAACAAACGCGTTTCGACCAAACCAATCGGATTAAAGCTAATATAAGCAATTTTTACCCATACAAACGACAAAGCCCAACCCGTCATTGCGGCAACCACGTATATATATATCCGAACCTGATTCATCTTGTGTTTTAAGCTTGCAAAAGTACAATCTTTTTACCACAAATCAACCTCTTGTTTAGACTGAGTTAAAATTAACTATTTAGTGATTTTTTATTAAATACACTTATTGACTTTATAAAATGATTGAAATAAATTTGAGACCATCTAAATAAAAAAGAATTAATATGAGACCAAAATTTGTTTTAATTGCCTTAGCTATTTTGTGTAATAGTTTTGCAACAGTTTTCGCACAAGTGAGTATCCCATTTTCGTTTTCGGGCCCTTGGAACGCCATTTCACCGATTCCCGGAATTTTTCGTAGCAATGCCGATGTATATTCGGGTAACGATGAAGCCAAACTAACACTAAACGGACAATGGATAAAGATTAATTTCAAAGCCACAAAAAACCTTTCATTAACCTTTAGCATGAAAGCTTATTCGACATGGGCACCAAACGACAACCATTTGCGTGTATACATGGCTTCAAGCGATTTGGGTAACAACGAAACAGCTTGGGGAACACCAATCTCGGACTTCGACAACACCAAAGTTGGTACGAAAGCCACGCCTGCGGGTCATATCACCATTTCGCCCGAGAACAGTTGGATTGCCCTGTTTTATACCAAAGTAGCCCAAAATATTGGTATAACAAACATTGCCCTTACCTATTCCGAAGGCATTAACGATGCAATGCCGGTTCAAACAAAAAGAGAAATTATTACCATCAGCCACAAAAGCATACAAATTTTTTCAGCCTCGCATAACGGCACAATAACCCTATACGATTTGATGGGGCATTTGGTTGAAAAACAGCAAATTTCACAAGCAGAAACCACTCTGAACATCAAATCGGAAGGCATCTATTTTGTAGAAATTATCGAAAACGGCGTAAGAACCACCAAAAAAGTGGCCATAAGATAAATCGGATAACCGTAAGTACAATTCTTTTTTCTATTTTCACAACACAAAACAAAGTAGCGTAATGAATTGGTACGAAACGGTAAAAGCTAAAATAATGACAGCCGAAGAAGCGGCAACAAAAGTTAGAGCTTGGCAAAATGCAGGCGACAAAGTTGTTTTTTCGAACGGTTGTTTCGACATTTTGCATCGCGGGCATGTGGAATATTTAGCCAAAGCAGCCTCGTTGGGCAGCCGGATGGTATTAGGGTTGAACACAGACGCCTCGGTACGGGGACTTAAGGGCAGCGGCAGGCCGGTAAACGATGAGTACGCGCGTGCCATCCTGATTGCCGGCATGGGATTTATTGATGCGGTTGTACTTTTTGGCGAACCCACCCCGTTCGAGCTTATTTCTACGGTTCAACCCGATATATTAGTGAAAGGCGACGATTACATACCCGAAAATATTGTAGGTTATGATGTAGTTAAAGCACGTGGTGGTGAAATACTCACCATTGAACTAACCGAAGGCTACTCTACCACAGCATTAATTGACCGCATAAAAGGTGCCTACTGATGGGAAAAAAGCTAAAAACAGTGTTCTTTTGCCGCAATTGTGGCAGCGACTCGCCCAAATGGATTGGCAAATGCCCTTCGTGTGGCGAATGGAACACCTATGTTGAAGAAGTTGTGGAAGCCAGTGGCAGGCCAACACCTTCGTTCGTTTTGGGCGAAAGGGCACAACCGGTAAAGCTCAACGACGTGGAAACCACCAGCGAGGCCCGTTTTGCAACCTGTTTCAGCGAATTAGATCGTGTACTGGGCGGCGGTATTGTTAAAGGTTCGATTATACTGGTTGGTGGTGACCCCGGCATTGGCAAATCGACCTTGATTTTACAGGTAGCATTGCAACTAAGCGACAAAAAAATTCTTTACATCTCGGGCGAAGAGAGTCAGCGGCAAATAAGCATGCGGGCCGCGCGATTAGCAGGCTCGAACGAAAACCTGATGGTACTTTGCGATACCGATTCGGCCAATGCCATATCGCATGCACAGCAACTGTTGCCCGATTTGGTAATTGTCGATTCCATACAGACCATGAGTACCGACCGTGTGGAATCGTCGCCGGGAAGTATTTCGCAAGTGCGCGAATGTACCGGCATTTTTCTGAAATACGCCAAAGAGAGTAATACGCCGGTAATTCTCATTGGCCATATTACAAAAGACGGCATGCTGGCCGGCCCGAAAGTACTCGAACACATGGTGGATACCGTATTGCAGTTCGAGGGCGACAAAAACTACCTCTACCGCATTCTCCGTTCCGTAAAGAACCGATTTGGCAGCACATCGGAAATCGGCATTTTCGAAATGCGACAGGACGGCATGCGCGAAGTATTGAACCCATCGGAATTATTATTGAACCGCGAGCACGACGGACTGAGCGGCATGACCGTAGCCGGAGCCATTGAAGGGGTTCGACCACTATTAATTGAGGTTCAGGCCTTAGTAAGCAGTGCGGTATATGGCACACCGCAACGATCGGCCACAGGATTCGACCTGCGCCGCATGAATATGCTGCTGGCCGTACTCGAAAAAAAGGTGGGATTTAAACTCGGGGCCAAAGATGTGTTTTTGAATATTGCCGGAGGGATAAAAGTAGATGACCCGGGAGTAGACCTTTCGGTATTGTGCGCGGTATTGTCGTCGAGCCTAGACCGACCGTTGCCCACAGGCTTTTGCCTTTGTGGCGAAGTAGGCTTGTCGGGCGAGGTACGCCCGGTAAGCCGCATAGAGCAACGCGTGGCCGAAGCGGCAAAACTGGGGTTCAAGGAAATAATCATACCGCAGGCCAACCAAAAGGGCCTCCGAACAATGGATGGCATAAAGGTAACGACCGCGAAACAGGTTGAAGAAGTGTTCAGAGTGCTATTTAAAAAGGAGTAAGAACATCAATACGACAATACGACAATCGACATTCGATGTTCGATGTTCGATGTTCGATGTTCGACGTTTGACGTTAGGCAAAATTTAACAGGCACATATATGGTTACCTACAAATATTCACACTATTGTGTAATACACTTAAATTATGCATGTTATAAAAGTTCAACAAACTATAAAAACATTATAAACGCCATTAAAAAAGCCGCTGTTTAAGAACAGCGGCTTTTTTATATACAGTAAATTGATTTACTCTTTTACACGTTCCATGTACGAACCATCGCGGGTATCCACACGGATTTTGTCGCCTGTTTCCACAAAAATCGGTACCATTACAACAGCACCGGTATCCAAAGTTGCAGGTTTCAATGTATTGGTAGCAGTATCGCCTCTGATACCCGGTTCGGAATACACCACTTCGTAAACAATGGTCATTGGCAAATCGAGCGTAAGCGGCGTTTCATTTTCGGCATGAAATACAACTTCGCAAATAATACCTTCCTTAAGTAATAAGGGCTGTTCTATTAAAGTTTCAGGGATATTAATCTGTTCGTAAGTTTCGGTATGCATAAAATTGTATCCGGCTTCGTCTTTATACAAGTATTGAAGCGGACGACGTTCGATACGAACTTCGTTGATCTTACGCCCCGATGGGAACGTATTCTCTATTACGCGACCGGTTGACACATTTTTTAATTTTGTACGCACAAAAGCAGGACCTTTTCCTGGTTTCACGTGAAGAAATTCGACAACGGTGAACAAATCGCCGTTTAATTCCATACAAAGACCTTTTTTAATATCTGAAGTACTAGCCATGCTGAATTTATATTTAGCCGCAAAAGTAAAAAAAATAGCCCTAAACTAAAAACTGAATGACAAAGTTTTATTCAAACAGTTGTGAATGAAAGGATTTTAGGGTGAAATTGGGTTTAAAAAAGATTTGATCAAAGTAAAAATCTTTTATGAGCATACCCCAAAACAGTTTTAAGGCGTGAACCGATAGAAGATCGAATATTCGCTGTTGCCGGAACATGATTCGATGCAGAACGTTAACGATTCGACGTGGAATTGTGAAGATTCTGCATGGAATGGCCACCATTCGATGTGGAATATTAACAATTCGATGTGGAAGTGTGAATATTCTGCATGGAATGGTCGTCCGGCGACATGGAATAACGATTATTCGATGTGGAATGGTTGTTATTCTATGCAGAATACCAACGATTCACAGCCTCCAAAATACGATTACCAGCAGGAATCAAGCGGTTCAACCCGAAAAAACAACTACGAAACTCCGCATTCCCCGGTAGCATTTATCACCGGTTGGCAATCGGGCATGGTACTCCCACAATCCGCACAACACAATGAAGTACTACGAAGAAGACTATCGCCACACAAACACCATAAACGGCATTTACAAAGCCGGTTCAACAAAACAAGCCATTGCGTTGTTAAACAAGCAGTGTAAAGCGTAATATTACAACACAATTTATAACAACCAGTTACAAATACATTACACATGAAACAACTTATTACAACGCTTTCGGTGGTGCTTTTGGCCGGCATAATTTGGGCAGGCGTTGCCCCGCAAAATGAGTCCGAAACCAATATAAAAACTTTGTACACCAACAGTTGTGCAGGGTGCCATGGCGATAATCTCGAGAAATTTAAAACCTACAAATGGGCCAACGGGCTTAATACAACACAAATTGCCAATACGATTAAAACAGGCAATGCCGAGCTTGGCATGCCGGCTTTTAGTGCGGGCCTCAACGACGGACAAATCCGCGGATTGGCCACCCTGATTGTGGAAGAGATGAACAACAGAGACACCAAACTATCTTCGGTTGCGCCATCAAAAACATACCCTGTGGACACCATTTTCAGCGGCATAGAAGTCCCTTGGGGCATGGCCTTTTTGCCCAATGACGATTTGCTTGTAACCGAAAGAAGCGGCAAACTTTATTGCCGAAAACCAAGTGGTAAAATCGTTGAAGTAGATGGTGTACCCGATGTACTTCAACTGGGCCAGGGCGGATTGCTCGATATTAAACTGCATCCCGATTTTAATAAGAACCACAAGCTCTTTATCGCCTATTCGCACCGCAACGCCGACCCGCCCAAAGGCGGCAACACATCGATAATTAGCGCCATTTACAAAAACGAAAAACTTACGCAGGTTAAAGAGATATTCAGGGCACAACCCGACACCAAAACCGGTCCGCATTGGGGATGCCGCATCACCTTTGGTGTCGACAATACCCTCTTTTTCGGTGTGGGCGAACGCGGTACCGGCACCAATGCCCAAACACTCTCCAACCATTGCGGCAAAATTCACCACATCAACGAAGATGGTTCAATACCAAAAGACAACCCGTTTATAAATACCCCGGGAGCCATGCCGTCGATCTGGTCGTACGGACACCGCAATCCACAGGGACTTATTTTCGATAAAACGACCGGCATATTGTGGGAACACGAGCATGGCCCGCGCGGAGGCGACGAACTGAATATTATACACAAAGGCGCCAATTATGGCTGGCCTGTAATCTCGTTCGGCATTAACTACGACGGTACAGTGCTTACCAACGACACCGCCAGAGCGGGCATGGAGCAACCCATTACCTATTGGGTTCCGTCCATTGCACCATGCGGACTTACCATTGTTACCGGCAACAAATACCCCGGTTGGGAAGGCGATTTTCTTATTGGGTCATTGCGGTTTAAGTACCTCGAAAGAGTAAAACTGCGCAACGGCAAAGTGGTTGAACGCGAAAAACTACTCGAAAACATTGGACGGTTGCGCAATGTAGAAATGGGTGCGGACGGCTACATCTATGTGGCGGTTGAGAAGCCGGGCGCCATATTACGGCTATTACCCCAATGAAGCATATTATTACCGCCTTAGCCCTCCTGGCAAGCATTTATCCGGGATTGAATGCACAGACCGTGGTTCAGCCCATAGACACCGTTAACCAGTTAAAGGAAATAGTGGTTTCGGTACCCTATTTGCATACCATGCGGCAACGCGTTGCCGGCAGTGCCGGCGTAACGGATGCATCTAAAATAAAACTTGCAACGCCGGCCTTTGCGGCCGATTACATCAACACCATACCCGGCGTACTGATGCAGCAAGGTACACCAGGCACCGCACGCATCACCATCCGAGGCGTAGGATCGCGTTCGCCATACGCCACCACACGCATTAAGGCATGGTTCAACGACATACCACTAACATCGGGCGATGGTACCACCATTATCGAAGACATTCCCAATGAATTTATCGCGCGTGCCGAAGTGTTGCGCGGAACAGCATCGGCCTTTTATGGCAACGGTACCGGAGGAACAGTGACACTCACGAACCGACAGGACAGCTCCGGCACCATTTATGCAGAACAAGCCTCATTCGGGCTATCGAATACGGGTTTCGGGCTGAACCACGGACACAGCCAACTACAAGTCGCCCGGCTGCGAAGCGATGGGTTCAGGCAAAACAATGCCCACCAACGCGATGCCCTCTACTACAATTACAACCGTATGGTTGGTTCAAACAAAATAACCCTTTCGGTATTGGGCCTATCGGTGCGAACCGGCATACCAAGTTCATTAGATTTCGAAACATTTACACAAACACCCGAAAAAGCAGCAGCAAACTGGCTGGCTGTAAAAGGTTACGAAACGTACAAAAAAGCCGGTGCATCGCTAACGGCCGAAAGCAATGGGTACAAAAAATGGTCGAACCGGCTGGCTATTGCCACACTGTACAACAACGGTAGCGAATCGCGACCATTTAACATACTCAGCGACAAAAGCACTACGTTGAGCGCACGAAATCAAACCACACTCGACCTCGAAACCGTGACACTCTTTGCCGGCATGGCCTGGCTAAACGACACGTATCATTGGCAAACGTACAAAACCAACCAAGGCGAACGCAATGGTTTGCTAACCGAAAATACCGTCAGGCGACAAAATGCCGACGGTTTTACCGGCTTTAAAGTGACTGTAAAAAACAGGTTTACGGCAGATGTTACACTGAATATAAATCAGACCATGTACGCCATTTCCGACGCTTACGATGCGCATCATTTCACGCCGTATTTACGGTATAGTTCCGGGTTGAACCTGTCGCCACGTGCAGGATTCAATTGGCAAATAGCCCACAACGCCTTTTTGTATGGCTCGGCCGGAAGTGCTGTTTCGGCACCATCGGTAGAGGAATCACTACTGCCATCGGGCACTGTGAATACCGACCTGAAACCCGAAAAAGCCACCACATTCGAATGGGGCATCAGGGGTTCACTCGATATGCTACATCTTACGTACGACATTTGCAATTACCTGATAACCGTGGAGCATATGATTGTGACCCAACGCCTGCCCGACGACAGTTTTATATTCGAAAATGCCGGACAAACCCGGCTAACAGGCCTCGAAGTCATGCTGTCGGGAAAGTACTTTAAAACCACAAACGGACAACCGCGTATACAGGCCGACCTTAATGCCTGTTACTCTAAGAATAGTTTCGAAACCTTTTGGGACCATGGCCAATCGTACAACGGCAACCAATTGCCCGGTATACCCGCCTGGTACGGTTCGGCCACAGTTACAACCAATTTTGGCTGCCGCAGTCACATAACGATAAAGGCAAACCGCCAGGGGAAGCAATACCTCAACGATGCCAACACGGCCACATATCACGCATTTACCACCGTTGATGGAATGGCAGGCTACACGATACCCATTTCTCGCAGCACCGAATTAAGGCTCTCGGGCGGCATTCGCAACATTGCCGACACCCAATATGCCTCGATGGTGGTGGTCAATGCACCTGTTCCACAAAACGGCAAAGCACGCTACTATTACCCCGGCCAACCGCGAAATTGGTTCGCAAAACTGGCATTTGGATTTTAAGCGTGTTGAAACTAAAATAATTGAGTAAAAAAATTACTTTTGCAAGCGTACCGATTTACAAAGGCGGCAAGTGAATGATTGAACTATATCACCAACACGCAAAAACCGTTTACAATCTGGCACTTCAATACGTACAGAACAAGGAAGATGCCGAAGAAATTACGCAAGACGTATTTGTAAAAGTGCACGAAAACCGCCATCGGTTCAAACAACAATCGGATATAAAAACCTGGATTTACCGCATTACCATTAATACATGTCTCGATTTTATAAAAGCACGAAAGCGGCAAAAGCGATTCGGAATTTTTCAATCGTTATTTAATGGTTTTGGCAATGAACCGTTACGTGAATTGAGCGAATTTAACCATCCGGGTGTAATTTTAGAACATAAAGAGGCCACGGCTAAACTATTCCGGTTGATAAACCAACTGCCCGACAACCAGAAAACCGCGCTAATCCTTGCAAAAATTGAAGATAAAACACACAAAGAAATTGCCGCAATCATGGAGCTCAGCGAAAAAGCGGTGGAGTCGTTGATTGTAAGAGCAAAAAAATCGCTGGCGCAAAAAATCGCTGCATCGAACGAAGGAAATGAAAACTAATATCGTCTAAGATTATGGATATAAAAAAAGAGAACACTATGCAAACCGATTTATCGGTTCTTTCGAAAATACAACAGGCCGACGTGCCCGATAATCTGGCAAAAAAAATTGAAGCACGCCTTAACGCACTTAAAACAGTGCAGATAGCCCCACGGCCAATGGTAATTTCCATTGCGGCCGCTGCCATTG
>QKHT01000184.1 GCA_003249935.1 Bacteroidota bacterium | reverse complement strand
CGTTTTATGGCAAGCTTCACAGCCTATTTTGCCGTGCTTCCCTTCGAGGGCGAAACCGGCCTGCTTATGGTCGAATTTGTTTTTGTCGAACACGACAATTTTAAAGTCGCGGCCGTGATGTTCGTTATGGCAACTTACGCACGATTTCGACAATACCACGGCCGAACCGTGATACCCTTTTTTTTCAGCCATATTCAGCTTAATTGGCTGGTGGCACTCAAGGCATTTTTCGGGCGATACCGTTTTTCCCACCGTATGACATTGGGTGCAGTGGTTCACCCCGTCCAGGTCGGCATGTGCCCTGGTCATTTCGCCGGGCGAAATTTGTCCGCGGGCACCAGTAGCAATACAGAATGCAATAAAAACAAGATATTTAAATAATGCCTGTTTCATGGGGTTGCCATCAATCCTTTTTTAATTTGTGTTTCAGTATCGCCTCGCCCCGCTTGGTGGTAATTTCAATACCGGTTTTCTTCAAAAATTCGGTTGGCAGTTCGCCGCCTGCAAAAATGTACACCAAATCGTTGGCTATAATTTCTTTTTCGGTTGAACCGTGGTTCGAAAAAGCCACAGTATCGGATGTAATGGCGGCAATATTCGAATTAAACTTCACCTTCACAATGCCGTTTTGTATGGCACTTTGAATCTTTTCGGCATTTTTGGGTTTCAACCGGTTGAATGTTTCGCCACGATACGATAGAATCACCGTATTCTGGTAGGCCAGCAACAATGCCGATTCAATTGCCGAATCGCCGCCACCCACTACTACAATATTTTTATCCTTTATGTCTTCGGGTTCGAGCAAGCGGTAGGCCACTTTCTCGAGTTCTTCGCCCGGTACACCCAATTTACGTGGGGTGCCTCGCCGTCCAATGGCCAGCAACACGGCTTTCGATGTGTATGTGGTGCCGCAACCGGTTTTTATTTCAAAGCAATTATCCGTTTTATTTATCGCTTCCACCTTGCAGTTTTCGGTAATTTTAATGTCGTGTTTGGCAAGAACCGAGTGCCAAAGATTAAGCAAATGGGTTTTGGATGTTTCCGTGAGTTTTACTTTCCCGTATAGGGGCAAATCCATAGGCGCTGTCATTACAATTTTCGATCGTGGAAAATTGAAAACGGCACCACCCACGGTATCCTGTTCGAGTGTTACTGCGTTTAGGCCCGCCTTTTTCGCGGCCAGCGAGGCCGCAATACCGGCAGGTCCTGCACCTACAATAACCAGATCATATTCGGCATTGGCATTGCGGTTAAAGGTTCGAACCAAATTTTCGACCGCTTCACGACCCTGCGTTACGGCATTTCTGATGAGTCCCATTCCACCCAATTCGCCGGCAATAAAGATATCCCGAACATTGGTTTCGAAAGTCGGGCTTACATGCGGCAAATCCACACCCCGTTTTTCGGTGCCGATAAACAACGATATGGCCTCCACCGGACAGGCTCTGAAGCACGCTCCGTGTCCGATACAGTGCGAGGCATTGATAATGGTGGCACGTCCGTTTTTTATGCCGAGTATATCCTCTTCGGGGCAGGCTTCAACACAAGCACCGCTCTTTATGCACCGATTGGGGTCGATAAACGGATAGAGCGATACCGGTTCGTGAATGCCATCCGCTCTTGCCTGAGCAATTTTTTGTTCCGAAACGGATGTTTCGCGTTTCAGCTTTCGGCCATATATCCCCAAAATAAGCAACACAATAAGTGCTACTACGCCATATATGATATATTCGATGGTTTTGTCGTCCATGGTTCAAAATATCCATTTATAGCCGAATGTCAAGGCTACGATTACATGTATAATCATAATTATCAGCATAATAAGGGCAAAGGGCAAATGGGCTACATGCCAATACCTGAACAGATTCTTCATTTTGTCCAAATGCCTTATTTTCATTGCAATCATCCGTTCGCTACGAATCAGATGCAGTACTTTTCGATAGTCTTGTGGCTTTACGCCCCGCCGTTTCAGTTCGTTTTTTATGGCACTCCGTTTTTCCGAAGCGATTTCTCCCGCTGTAATGCCGTACTTTTCGTATAGCTCGTTATCCGATTCTGCCCGCATCAATTCAACTTCATGGAGGCTCAATTCGCGCCCTTCGATGGAGCGTGGAATCTGCAAATAGATGTAGCGCCCCAATACCCCGCTTGCCAGCACCACCACCATACTCCAAAAGGCTACCGATACAATGCCGCCAAATTTAAACGATGTGTGAAACAGTATGAGAACCGAGCCTTGTACGCACATAAAGATGTGAAAATCGAGCCAGTATTTCAGTACGCCAACACGCGACAGGATGTGAAATCGTTTGCGGGCCATGTACGAAAATATGCCCACAAGAATAAGCAGCGTGCCAATTATACCATATCCGTGTCCAAGAAATCCGCTTGGCTTTAATAGTTCATAATCGGGATGAAAAAATCGGTCGACAATCGGCACCGAATAAAAAGCGTAGCCGGTATAAATTAATAAAATGAGGGAGACCAACACAATGGCCGTATATACTGTTAAAACCAAACGGTGAACTAATCGCGTCATATTCTACAATTTGAAACTTTTTATCTCCCGGCCGGTGCTAAACTTTACAAAACCAGTTAGTTTATAGTATCGGCCAAAGAATACAATTCAAACATATAGATTTATTTATGTAAAAATATGTTATCCTACCAATTTGGTATAATATGTATTTAATCTAAATTCCAACAGTGGTTTTCCATTCAAAATTCCACCTGTTATTTCTTGGCTTTTGCCTGTCGGTTCAACCGTTTTTCCGACATATAAGCCGCGAAAATTAGTGCCACAACGATTACAATGGCATAGTAAAGGCCTGCGGGTATTGGCGGTGGCGTACCTTGTGCATACGAGTGCATCCCCGATAAATAGTAATTTACGCCAAAAAAGGTCATAATAATGGTGCTAAACCCGACCAACGCCAAACTACTAAGCATAAACTGATTGTTGAGCTTTGGTACATTTCGTAAATGCAAAATGCTGGCATACACCAAAATACTCACCAATGCCCAGGTTTCTTTGGGGTCCCAGCCCCAATATCTGCCCCACGATTCGTTGGCCCAAACACCCCCTATAAACGATCCGGAGGTAAGGAGTCCCAATCCTACTATCAGGGCCATCTCTATAATATAAC
This sequence comes from Bacteroidota bacterium, assembly GCA_003249935.1. Classification (GTDB taxonomy): domain Bacteria; phylum Bacteroidota; class Bacteroidia; order Bacteroidales; family UBA5342; genus SZUA-561. The sequence goes on along the minus strand of QKHT01000184.1, from coordinate 1,297 downwards.
TAATCTCCTGTATGCTATCGGTAAGTTTCGGTGCGGTTTTTGGTGTGCGTGCAACCATTAAACAGAGGTTCAGAAAACCCATCAGCGCGCCCATTGCCAAAAAACCGTAGCTCGAAGTGATTACTGCCACATGAACAATAAGCCAGTACGACTTTAGTACGGGTACCAGATTGGTTATTTCGGGGTTCATCCAGCTCATGCCCGCTACAAAAAGGGCTATGGCCGATAATACTGCGGTGATGGCCAGCGTTACCGGCGATTTTTTTGCAAAAATCAACCCCGACAAAGCCGAAGCCCACCCTACAAACAGCATGGTTTCGTACCCGTTGCTCCATGGCGCGTGGCCCGATATGTACCATCTCAGCATCAGTCCGGCGGTATATATTGCAAAAATGCCCATAAACGGATAAAGCGAAAGGTTGAGTACCTTTTCAATACGGGGTTGGTATCTGAAAATATGAACCAAATGCAACGTGAGCAATAATAGACCCGAAACAATAAATACAATGGCTAGTTTCCCGAACAGGTTGAGTTGGTTGTACACTATTTCGAGTTTTATTTTGGTGGGTGCAGGTATTTCATTGCGCCCGGTTTGCAACTGGTATGCTTTTATTTTTTTGAGGGCGGTAGTCGCGTTGGTCCAATTGTCGTTTACAATTGCTTCGGACACCGAGGCAAGGTAGTTGCTTACGAGTTGCCATGGCAGGTTTTCGGGTTGAACCGCCGGATGAGGGGGCATGGCGGTTTGATCCAAACTCCCGGCTTTGTCGCTCCCGGCATCCATTGGGTTCAAACCCATACCACCTGATGCCATACCCGATGGTTGCGAAGCGAGATAGGGACATCCGGCCTGATGCATGGTTTCGGGTTGTGGTGTGGGTTCGGCGGCAACCCATTTTTTTGTGGCATCGCCGGAAGGGAACAGGGTAAGCATACGCCCTTTAAATAGTTGCGAGGCAATGTTGGCGCGTTCGTCTACATTCAAAATCTCTTTGTCGTATTTGTTTCGAAGGGTTTGCTCTTTCTGAAACACCTTTTCAACCATCGATTCGAGTTTGTAGGTATAATTGTTTTCTGTAATGCTAAACAGTTGATTGAAGGAAATATAACTGTCGGTGGCCCCAAGTGCCTGTGCCAGCTGATCGTTGGCCACTTTAATAAGGGGTTCATTTTCCCATTTTTCGGGGTTGTTGCACATGTGTAATATTACTTCGGAAGCCGTAAGGCCGTGGTAGCTCTCTTTTTTCGACAGTTTACGCAGCACGTCCGATGCAAACGTGCTAAAAGGTTCAACCCT
>QKHT01000310.1 GCA_003249935.1 Bacteroidota bacterium | reverse complement strand
TTCATTTCAATCTCGTTTTTACGGTTAAATATCTTTTAAATCGCCTAAAGGATAAAATGGAAACATATTTTCTTGCATCCATCGATTGGCTTCTACCGGACTCATTTTCCAACCCGAGTTGCATGTTGATACGATTTCGATAAACGAAACGCCCTTTTCCATCTTTTGGTTTTTGAACCCTTTAAGAATCGCTTTACGGGCTTTTTTTACGGCGATAGGAGTATGAACCGATTGTCGGGTTACATAGCACGTTCCTTCGAGTTGTGCTACCAATTCAGTCATTTTAAGCGGATGCCCGAAATTTTTCAGCTCGCGTCCGGCAGGACATGTGGATGTTTTCATTCCGGCCAGTGTGGTTGGGGCCATTTGGCCGCCAGTCATTCCATAAATGCCGTTGTTTATAAAAATGATGGTTATGTTTTCACCCCTGTTACATGCGTGAATGGTTTCTCCGGTACCAATGGCTGCCAAGTCGCCATCGCCCTGATAAGTAAATACATACTTTTCGGGCATCAGTCGCTTTACAGCTGTGGCAACTGCCGGCGCACGGCCATGTGCAGCCTCATGCCAGTCGATATCAATATAATTGTAGATAAATACAGCGCAACCTACCGGACCCACACCTATTGTTTCTGCCTGGATTCCAAGTTCTTCAATGACTTCTGCAACCAATTTATGGGCCACACCATGACTGCAACCGGGGCAGTAGTGCATTGGTACATCGGTTAATAATGCCGATTTTTTACCTACTAAATTTTCGGGTTTTATAATGTCGTTAATTTCTGTTGCCATGGCGTTACTTGTTTACGAATTTATTTTCCAATGCATGAAACACCTCTTCGGGTGAAGGAATAATGCCTCCCATTCGGCCAAAGAATTCAACGGGTACTACTTCACGCGTAAAAAGACGTACATCCTCTACCATTTGGCCGGCATTCATTTCCACAACCAAAATACCCTTAAGTTGCTTCGTTAGTTGTTGAAGTACTTTAGACGGGTAGGGAAAGAGGGTAATAGGGCGAAGCAAACCGGCTTTTATGCCATGTTCGCGTGCTATTTCAACAGCTTTTTCTGAGATTCTGGCACACGATCCAAAAGCTACAATAAGGTAATCGGCATCTTCGCAACGAATGGTTTCGTACCGAACCTCCTTTTCTTCAACCTGTCGGTATTTCTCCTGAAATCGCAGATTGTTTTGTTCCATTAGCTCCGATTGCAGTTCTAGTGAAGTAATAATATTTTGTTTGCGATTAACTGTTTTGCCGGTAGTAGCCCATGGGTTAATGTTAAGAATATGTTCGTTGGACCAACGCGGCTTAAAAGGAGGCAAAACCACCTTTTCCATCATTTGACCAATTACACCATCGGACAAAATCATTACAGGATTACGGTATTTAAAGGCTATTTCGAAGCCGATATCAACAAAATCGGCCATCTCTTGTACCGATGCAGGTGCCAGTGTAATCAGTTTATAGTCGCCATGTCCACCGCCTTTTACTGTTTGAAAATAGTCGGCCTGACTGGGTTGAATAGTGCCAAGTCCCGGACCGCCTCTCATTACATTTACAATAACGCAAGGCAGTTCGGCTCCTGCAATATACGAAATTCCTTCCTGCATGAGGCTTACCCCCGGACTTGATGAGGAAGTCATCACTTTTTTACCACAGCCGGCACCGCCATATAGCATATTTATGGAGGCCACTTCACTTTCGGCCTGCAACACTACCATTCCGGTTGTTTTCCATGGTTCTTCCACCATTAGTGTTTCCATTATTTCGCTTTGTGGCGTTATGGGGTATCCGAAATAGCCATCGCATCCGCAGCGGATTGCCGCATGCGCAATGGCTTCGTTTCCTTTCATCAATTTTACATCGTTATTCATATACAGCCGATTTTAATGGGTTACTTTAACACGATAAACAGTAATACAACTATCCGGGCATACTTCGTAACACGATGAACACCCTGTACAATCGTTGGGATTGGCCATAAATGAGTAGTTATAACCTTTGGAATTAACCTCTTTTCCGCATAAAAGCACGTTTTGAGGACACGCTGCCACACAGAGTGCGCAACCTTTGCATTTTTCGGTATCGACCACTATGGCCCCTTTAACTTTTGCCATTTTGTTTGTTCTTTATAAAGTTCTAAAATACCGGCTCACATCATATAATACTATGATGTAAGTCAAACACAACCCGGTAAAATTTGGTTGTAGAATGTTACACACTGCTTTCTGTATGGCGTAAAACTATGTATTAATTTTTATTTTACCAAAAAAATGACCGGATTGTAAGATTTGAAATGCCATTTATAACAATTCCGAATAAATGAACGGTATTGAAAATATATGCATAATTAATGTTAAATAGTTTCGGGGGTAAGATGAAACAAAAAAAAAGCAGGCGATAGGCTCAAAATAAAAAAAACATTTTACCTTTGTGCCGAAATTTTGGTGTCTGAATTGTTTCACAATTCGGGCTTAATAGGGAATCCGGTGTAATTCCGGAGCTGTTACCGCAGCTGTAAGTCCTGCAAAAGTTTCCGGACATATCTTCAGCCACTGACTGTTAAAGGTCGGGAAGGCGTTCGGAAATGGGACGAGTCAGAAGACCTGCCAAAGTAAGGAACTATGGTTCAGTGCATTCGGATAAAATGCTTGAAAAACAACTTGTTAATCAATCGTTTCGTTTCCCGTGTATTTGTACCGATTCTTTTAAAACAAAGAATTGTGAATAAATATTGGTGTTTTTTACTGTTATTGGTTTTTGTGAACCTGCATGTTGGAGCTATGGATTTGCTTAGAGATACCTTCAGATTGAAGGAGTTAACCGTAAGTGCTCCTCGCGAAAAGCTTCTGAGTGATGCCGGCAAAGTATTGTCGTTCGATTCGTCGACATTGGCCGAAAACAGCGGTCGCACATTAGGTGAGCTGCTTGCACAGCACAGTGCGGTGAATATCCGGTCGTATGGATCGTCGGGTTCATCGTCGGGCATTGGTCTGCGTGGCATGGGGGCTGCTCATACACAAGTATTGTGGAATGGATTTCCTTTAAATTCGTTGACGATGGGCGAGACCGATCTGTCGGGATTGCCAGCAATTGGTTTTGATAAAGTATCGGTAATTTATTGTGCATCGGGGAGTGTATTTGGTTCGGGCACTTTTGGTGGTGCGCTTACGCTGGATAATCAGGCTGTTTTCGACCAAAAATTGCATGGTTACGGATGGTTAGAAAGCGGTTCGATGCAAACTATAACCAATGGCTTTAAAGTAAGTGGTTCAACCAAAAATATTTATGTGGGAACCAATGTCTGGAGCGACCAAAGCGAAGGAAATTTTAGCTACTACGATTACGTGGATGGCAAATCCCGGCAACGGGCCAATAACAGTCACCAACTTTTTGGAACTCTGACCAATGTAGCTGTTAAAATTTCGGATAAAACCCAACTTGATGCCGGGGTGTGGTATCAATTTAAAATGTTGCACCTACCCGGGATTATGGGACAGTCCTCAAATATCACTGAAACCCAGCGCGACTCAACGCTAAAGGGATTTTTGACGGTAAAACAACGGTTCAATCAATCGGTTTTGCAGGTAAAAGGTGCTGCTTTTTATGATTACATGCGGTATACTAAAAAACTGTCGCCCAATGATACGCAATATAGTATTTTTTCGGAAATTGAAAGCGTAAAAACCTTTTTTAGTGCCAATTACAGGTATTATATTCATAAAAATATAGTGACCGATTTGGGTTACGACCAAACCTGGCTCAATGCAAAAGTAAAGAGTTATAATGGGCAAAAAAGCGAGAATGTGAGAGCTTTTTTAGCGGGTTCTAAATATACTTCGCGGTTTGGTGGGTTGAACCTGTCGGTTCGAAACGAAACGAACAATGGATCAAATTCAGGCTTGTTATGGTCGGCAGGCGGTTCAGCCAATATTTTATCTCAGATTTTAATTGTGCGGGCCAATTGGTCGCAAAAATATAAATTCCCAACGTTTAACGATAAATACTGGATTCCCGGAGGAAATCCGGAATTGAAAAATGAAATCGGTTCGACCTATGAATTTGGATTGGCCGGCCTAACGTCAAGCACCCATCATTGGAAAATACGTTACGATTTGGCTTATTATCATACAGATGCAACGAATCTGATTGCCTGGAAACCCGTTAATGGGAGTATTTGGGCTCCGGTTAACTATTCGACAGTGCGAATTAACGGCGTTGATGCAACGATTAATGCGGAGAAACATTTTGGCAATACAGTGTTGGGTATTCTGGAGAATGCTACATGGAATGTTTCCGACAGGATTCATTCGAACGATGGCAAAAGCCTGACAAGGTTGCCTTATACACCCGATTTGGTGGCGAATACCAAAATATTTGTTGAGAATAAAATTGGTAAATTGGCTTTAATTCAGCGGTTTGTATCATCGCGATATGACG
>QKHT01000304.1 GCA_003249935.1 Bacteroidota bacterium | reverse complement strand
ACACGCCGGACTACCAGAGCATCCTCAGATTTAAAACCTGGCGTAAAACGTTTCACTCGGCAAAGGGCGAAAGTTCGGCTAGGAAGTAATCTGACGATAACATAAAAAAAGGTGTATTACCCCATGGTGATACACCTTTTTTTTTGCAATTAAAGTGCACTAACATACATTTTAAACCAATAGTCAAGTATGTTCATTACATCAACCACATCAATTCTCGGCATGTGGTTCAGCCGAAAACAAAAAAAATCTCGGTAGCTATACCAAAAGAAGAAGCCCCTTAAACCTGTAAATCGATTTAAGGGGCTTTGGGTTGAACCACCGTAGCAAGATTGCATCAAGACCGATGCGTCCAATTAATTTTCATACACTTCACCTTTTTACATCATTTTCCGATAACAACCTTGCGGTGTGCGAAATTACTTCAACACCTTAATTCCACGGTGTGCTTCCACCGGTAGGAGTTGGCGGGGGAGGTGCTTCGGGCGAGGCCGAAGTGGCGGCCGCAGTACGTGGCGAATTAAGAACAGCCATAAATGTTGCGGAACTAAGTGCGATAAAACCCATTTTTTTCAGTGCTTGTTTTCGTGTTATCCCATGCGATAGAGACGAATTGGATTTTTTTTATTCATAACCTCAATTTTTTTTGATGAGACCTTATTTCACAATCACTTTATATACCGGTTCAAACCCTTCAACCTTTACAAAATAGAGGCCTTTTGTGAGTGAACCACCATCGATAATATTCGAATGGTCGTTTGAAATTTTGGCTGTAAGTGCTTTGCGGCCTGCCATATCGAAAACGGTAACCACCGAACCGGGAACGATATTGCCAACTATTTTCAACTGTTTTTCGGATGCAAACACGGTAAAGGCACTCGCCTTTTGTGCTTTTAATCGCGTAATAACATCGGGTGAAGTAAGAATGGCAAAACGACCTGAACCCGACGTGTTTGCATCGATGGTTGTGGTGTACGATGCATTTTCGATACTAAAATCGGTAAACGTATAGAGTTCGAGATCGGCAAATACAGGCATCATGCCACTTGGCAGATTTAATGATTTTGCAGAGAAAGTAACCGATCCTGCATTGGCACTTTCGAGGCCAATGGGCACAATGGTGGTATTATAACCCGAGGTAGGCAGTGCCTGCACCGAATATTTTACGCCAACATCGCCCGATACCAGTTTAGAATATATCGCAAAATCGGGATCAGAGCTAAACAATCCGGCCTCGGCTCCCTGATCGGCACCCGTTGTCATGCCTTCATTGAAAGCCAATTGCGTGGTTCCCAACTTACTATCTAAAGCAACAGACACATTCATTGAGTACCAAGGCGAAATTAATTTGGCCGATTTGAATGCAGCGGTTGGTTGATGCTGTTGCATGGCTGCAGGCATTGAAAGCGAGGTAACACCGTCTTTCACCTTCACAAAATAGGCTTGAGCCACTTGCGCATAAGTTGCAGGAGAGTTGCTTACAACCGGAGTATAAGCGGTATTACTCATGGTTTCATCCCACAGGTAAATACCAGGATAGGTATCATCCAGATTTGCACTGTTTGCACTTATAAAGTTGGTTGAACCGGCAGCACTATTTATGGCAATAGCCGAAGTGAAAGGGTTTCCGATGCAATTCCAGTTTGCTCCGGCATCGGTTACGGTAACCGTTTGATTGCCGGTAACAGGAGTTCCCATAAAGGTAACCGCACCATCAACTCCCGAACTCTTCAACCGAACCGAATAGCCCTTGGCAAGTGTAAGGTCGCCCCAGGTTGCAGCGGTAAACGGACTATTCCATGCGCCAATGCCGCTTACGCCTCCGCTGTTGTTATAATCGAAAATCCCATAACCACCCGCACCATTATCCGAAATGTTGCTGTTTAATGTAATAAAGGTATTTATCCCATTTCCGCTTACAGGTGGAGCAACCAGATGCCAACCGGTGCCATTTGCTCCGCCTTTGGTCATATATCGTTCAATGTAGGCAATGCCACTTAATGTTAGTGCGCCATTGTTTACCAACGATGCAGTACCTGTATGATCGCTTTTCAGAGTAAGATTTCCGGAAACAGTAAGTGTGCCCGAAGTGATGGTCACGTTTTTACCAGCGTCAATCGTTAAATGATGACAACTAAAACCCACATCACTAAAATTGCCACTTATTTTGGCATCATAATCGGTGGTGGGTGGTGTACTCCACGAAGTACCATTCCATGTTGTTAATGGCAGCGATGGATTTGAATTGTAGGTAACTACATTTACCACAGCACTGTATGTGATTACAATCGACTTAACATCCGTCAAGTTATTACTGGTTCCGCCTACCAGAGCAAAATGTGTTTTTGTTCCCGAAACGCCGGTTACATCGTAAGTATACACGCTACTAACCGGTGTTGGGTTCGTTAATGGTGTGGCAAAACCGGTAATGGCGGCACTCGATGCCTGACTATCGGTTGAACCCACCAACGTGGCATCTCCAACATATAACCGTGGGGCAATGGTGGCTTTAATAGCAATGGAAGTGATGGTTCCTGCAAAAGCCTGCGTATTCCAAAAGCGGCAGGTTGTGGTAAGTTTATTGAGTCTGAATGCAGGATTGTATCCGCTGCCCATGTTGCCTAAAGCAATGTTATTTGCCTTAAAAGTGATTCCTCCCTGTACATATGCGGCACCAAGCGTACTACTTGTATTGCCCGGAGCATATGCCGACGTACAATCTACGGTAACGGTGGCCGAGCCCGATCCACTGCTTGTTGTTTTGGTATATACCGCATACAGGGTAACATTTGCCACTGGATGATATGTACTTCCTGCAGTGTAAATTGTAGGGGCCGAAGTGGTTTCCGAAACATTGGCACTTGTCCAACCGGCAAAAGTCCAACCCGAGGGCACCGATGGAGCAGTTGCTGTTGGAAGCACTACGCCTGCGTTGCCCACACTTTCGGTGAGCGATGCGGTGGAGCATGTACCGGTTCCCTTATTAAACGTAACGGTATAGGTAGCAGCCGGAATGCCGGTTCCCGAAAGACTTACCGAAGAGGGGGTGATACCACCTCCAGTGAACGAAATTGCATCACTATAGAGTTGTTCGGCAGTAGGTGCAAAAGTTACCGTAACCTGTGTCGATGCCAGAGTACCATTGGTAGGGGTAAGTGTCGTTGGCGATACCGTATATTGCGACAAGGTTTTGGCTAATGAGACATTACCGGTTAGCCCTACGCCACTTACATTAAAAGTTTGTTGACTGGTTCCACCCACATTTACATTTCCAAAAGCAATGGCATTATTGGTGACATTGGTAACGGTAATAGCAGGTGCCGCCAGAATAACCGGAAATGCATAACAATTGATGGCATTGGCATTTGCACCGCTTTCAGTGGTAAACGTGACAAAAAGAAAGTATTTATACGGTGCTACAAGACTTGCCGAAGGCGTAAGATCGGCGGGCAAATTAATGGTTACCGCAGACGACCCGCTGGCCAAACCGGCTGAGGCTGCATCGTAAGCATCAATTTGGCGGGTAATGGTAACCCAATCGGTCGTATTAATCAGTTTTAACGAATAAAACACGCCTGATGAATTAATCACATCACCCGGACCGGCATTAAAGTCGGTGGAGATTTGCATGGCTGTGCCCGCAGTAAAATTGCCGTTGTAATTGGTGCCCGCTTTAAGAGAAAGTGCCATTTGGGCCGAAGCACCAACACTTAGTAGTGCCATGAAAATGGCTAATAGAAATGTTCGAAAAGATTTAATAGTTTTCATAAAAAGTAGAATTATAAAATTTAATAAAAAGTATGTGCTATTTTATGTTTGAACCGGTGGTCACACCTGTTTTTAAATGCCTTTCGGAAGATCACATAAAATTTGTATTGTAAAAAAGACTGCCGTAATACACGTATTACAACAGTCTCTGTTTTCTTTATGGCCTGCAATGATTTACAATTATCTTTTTTTCAACCGTTTGTGCATCCCGCGTACGAACAAGCAGAATGTACATCCCATTTGCTAATTCGGTTAACGACAGTTTAATGGGTTGATTGATGTTTGCTTGGGAGGATATTACCTTATGCCCCATTGCGTTGAACATTATTACCGATTCAATACCATCACCTTCTACCGTAACAAAATCGGTGGCAGGTGAGGGATATACATTTACACTTGGCAATTTGGCCAATGAAAAACCATTAGGTTGGAGGTTCAGCTTAAACCAATCGCAATTCCATTGCCATTCTGTGGCACCAAAAGATTCAATTCTAACGGTATGAATGCCTTGCATTACCGACACAAGTCCTTGAGCAAATTGTTCCGAATAAACCTCCCAATTACCGGTACCTGAAAGTGCAGTTGTAAGTTTCAACACGCCATCGACATACAACTTAACGCCTATGCCGGTTGTTGACGGTGAGCCTATAAAATAAGAGACAGAATAGTCACCAGTCTGAACAAAATCCACAGTATAGTCCGCCCAATCACCAGCCTGATTCCAGTTAATTCCGGTAGCGGTTTTCTGAAACCCTTGTTTGCCATTGCCACCAGCATTTGTAAGCATGCCTCCAGTTGAAACATATGACTCAGCCTCAACTTTCAGAGTGTTGGTTACGATGGGTTTATCGGTTACGGTAACCGTACATTTTGACTTAAAGCTTCCATCAGAAGTTGTAACACTAATTTCAACAGTACCAATTTTAATACCCGACACCAATCCACTGGTATTAACGGTAGCAATACCATCATCAGAAGAGTGCCACACCACATTCTTATTCGAAGCATTTAATGGCGAAACATTGGCGGTGAGTTGGGTTGTTCCGTTCAACCCTACAGAGACACTTCCCGGCACTATGGCCACTCCGTCGACACTCACAGGAAGCGTTGACCCTTGAAAGGTGAGCATAATTTTATCACAATTCCATTGCCATTCCTGCGTACCGGTCGATTCTATTCGTACGGTATGTTTTCCCTGCGTGATATTCACAAGTGCCGAAACCACTTGCTCGGTATAAGTTTCCCAGCTTCCGGTACCGGCGAGTGTGGCGGTAGAGATTAATGCACCATCTACATACATTTTTACCCCAAGTCCCGATGTTTGTGGCGAACCAATTTTGTAGGTTATTTTAAAGTCGCCTCCCACAGGAAAATCAACGCTGTAATCGGCCCAATCACCGGCAGTATTATTATTGAACCCAATTGTGGATTTTACCACACCATTAGAAGCACCACCTGTTTGTACAAAATCTTCGGCTTCAATGGTTATGGTTTTTGATACAAGAATAATGGTTGAACCCAAAACCCGGCTATTGGCGGTGGATGTTGCTGTAATGTTTACGCTTCCTTCCGATTGTTTTGCGGTAACAATACCGTTTCCATCAACAGTGGCTACATTCTGGTTACTGCTACTCCATTGTAACCCCTTTTGCGTGGTATAATAAGGCACAAACGCAGGTTCGATCGTACGCGAGGCACCAGGAAATAGCACCATGTTTGCGGGCAAACTTATGTTGGTAACCGGTATGGTTACATCCCCATTTTGAACGGTAATTTCTATGGTACTTTTAATATCACTGTTATCGGCCGATGCAGCAGTAATTGTGGCCATACCAGCACTAACCCCCGTTATTACGCCTGTTGAGGCATCTACCATTGCAATATCAGGCGAACTCGAACGCCATACAATATTTTTGTTAAAAGCATTGGACGGAAGCACTTCCACACTACGAGTTAACGTGCTGCCAACTGAAATTGAAGGCAATCCATCGACAATTTTTACAGACAAAACCCGAATATGATCTTTCATTTCCAACTCTTTATCCGCAGTTGCAATGGTGGCTGAACCATGCTTTAATTTAGCTGTAAGCAAATAACCAGTACCAATTGCCGGTACATCGGCCAATGTATAAGTAACCTTAATCGTAGTATCACCAAAACAAGAAAATGCGGTAGTTCCACTTCCCAATATCGTGCCATTTTTACTCAATTCCACATCAACACGCCTTTCGCCCATGGATCTTACCGGTACATCCACTGTAAATTGTTGAAACGGTCGCAAAAATGAAGGCATTTCGCGCGTAAATACACTCTCGGGTCCTGCAATGCGAACATTAACAGTAATGGCATCAGAGATATTTGTACCTTTTACTTTAGCTGTAATAATGGCCGAACCGCCTATCACTTTGCCAATTACTTTTCCCGTAGAAAGTACACTAACCACCTTTTCATTATTCGAGGACCATTCAATATCCTGTTCAATTACACCAATTGGCAGCATATCTACGGTTAATGGCGTATTTACGTAATAATCAACTGTAATTGCCTCACCTTGATTGATACTTAATGCCGTGGCTACAGTTCGACTGTAAGGAATCGCTTCTATTGTTTTTGTAGCAATTATTGAACCTGTTTGTAAACTAGTCGCAGTAATTATTGCACTTCCGGAACTTGCAACAGCTGTAACCACGCCATTTTCATCTACCTTGGCCACACTGGTATTCGACGACGACCAGACAAGCCCTTTATTACTGGCATTTGAAGGCGTAAAAATGGGTTCAATGCCCAATTTATTGCCGTACATTAACGACTCGGTAGAACTACCCAACGACAACGAAGTAAGTTGAACCGTTGTATTCGCTGAACGACCCGGGACCTCATCCATATCCCAAACCTGAATCATGCAAGTGGTAAAATCGGCACTTTGCTGACGTTGAAAGTAAATGGTATTTTCTCCGTCTTTTAAGTACTGTATCGGACATTCTATTTCTAACACGCCAAACCATCCACCGGCATATCCACCTGCTACATATCCTCGGGGATTAACCAACATTGGGCTGGTGGTTACCACCTCATTACCATTTACTTTTAATGATACAACTTTAATTTTCCCATTGCCGCCATCTACCGGGTTGTAGAAAAAACCACCAATTCGTATCATAGCCTCTCCGTTTTGAGGTTTAACCACATTTTTAACAGTTGTAGTAAAACTGCTTTTACCCTCTAAACGACACAATTGAGTTCCCCTCGAATTTTTAGCCGTGGTAAGTGGTTCAGACATATACTTTTTCTCTTTCGACTCTTTGTTTATCACCACATTGCTCGCATAGGTATAATCCAAAACAATGGTGGAATTTGGTTTTAAAGTAACTTGGGCAGGTGCTGTTTCTAAATCCACCACCGAAAGGGCGGGCTCACCTTGCGTACCCAATGTTGCATCGAAATACAGATGCCGCATATTTACTCTACGCACTACATTGGCAGTAGCAGAATTAAAGGTGTTGAGGTTAACCGTTTTAGTATCTTCCTCACAGTTGTTTAAAATAACATATACATGATTGTCTTTAACATAAGCATCTGCCTGTACATCCAAATTATTTGATTTGGTATCGATACGAGTGCCATCCACATCTTTCCACAATTGAAAATAGTAGATTATGGCACTCCAATCCCATCCGCCCGAAGGTGTTCCCAACACCGATGTGGTTTTGTTTCCCTGCCAGGTCCCAATCGGATCGAACAGAGTGGCACCATCGTAACGCTGTACGTTGCCATCGGGTTTTACATAGGCCCCCCAAATGGCCTTTGTTGGCGCAAAAGGAATGCTCATTACCACTTGCGACGGACGTTCCAAAAACTCCATAAACATTTGGTTAAAAGGCTTCAAAAATTCCCAGTCGCGTCGGCGAGCCGGCAACGAATTGATGTATGATGTACCTACTGCACCAAATTCTGAAATCACAATATCTTTCTTCTTCCCGAATTTGAAATTGTCGTACCACTCTAATTGATCCAACATGGCTTCGGTATGTCCGCCCGAACGAATGGTCGCTTGCCCCTTGGTCGCACTTGGCCAATCGTAAATATGCACACCGTAAAAATCCATATCAGCACCGCAATAATCAATAAAGCCTTGCCAGAGGTAATCCCATTGCCACCATTTGTCTGTACGCCGATCCCATGCTTTTGGCCAATCGTTAACACCCGAAAGCATATTTTCGTACACCGGAATCATGGGGTTATCGGCGGCCAGATATTGTGTCCAATAAGACAATTTCGCACGCGACGGCACACCATCGGGCTTATAAAAATCGTGTTGTCCCCAAGTCATTCCTCCAATTTTTGGTGCTTTATCGCCTAATTTAGCACGAACCGCTTGGGCTGTTAATTTGTGGTATTGCCAGTTTTTTTCAAGGCTCGATATAATCATTCCAAAGGACGGATTCATGAAATTCATGTCCGGTTCGTTATAACACTCCCAATATCTGGGGAGTGGTTCGCCAATGTCCTGTGGCGATTTGGCATAAAAATGATCGAGATATAAGGCCGTCCATTCCGCCGATGCATCCACATCTTTTACAAACCATCCACCTTTTCCTTTGCCAAACGTATCGAACCACGAGAGGTTTGCATACATCGGACTGAAATCATTAACACCCATTATCATATTGGCAGACTTTACCCGGTACTGATCGCGCGAATCAAATTCCGGGCCTTCGCTCCACTTTTTAAGGCCATTCGAATATTCGATCATCTGAGCTTCGTTTGGCCAACCGCGATGGTTCGGGTCCTCTTCTACGCCTAAATTCTTCCATGTGGCATTTCCTGTCTCCCTGCCAAAATAAACACCAAGATCATTGATTAAATAATCCAATTTTGCCTCTTCGCCGTTCCAATCCGATTCGGTGCAATTAGAATGAATCGTCATGTGTCTATTCCGCCCAAAGTCCGACACCCCATCCACCGAGTGTTTCATATTAAGGTTAATATCCACGTTCATATTCTGTGCAGTAACGTTAAAACCAGCTAACAGCACACAACATAAAGGAATTGGTGATTTTAATTGTTTGAATGTCATTTTCATCATAATACAAATTCTAAAGAATACTTTTAATGGCAATAGACCTGAAAGGAGATTATATATTGTACCATCATTTTAAAAATCCAAGTTTAAAACCAATTGGAATTTCGGCACACAAAAATCTGCTTTCATTTTATTGTTCATGGTCAAAAGTATGGCAACAATAATAATTTAAATAATGTGAATTGTACTCAAATACTGTTGCATTCGATAACTAGGAACGTACATGTAGGCAACTGATAACCTAAACTAATCGAACACACTGCAAGTATCATAATAACTATTACTTACAATGAAAATCACCAATAAAATCACCTCTTCTATAAAACACAAATACATTAATCGCCCCCACATAAGCATAAATACTTTTAACATATTATATGTTTAAATCGTTATAAGTAACCGGTTGTGTTTGCCAATAGCAAAATAGCATATTACATTAATTACCTCTTTGTTTTTTACTATCTTCGCCACATCTTCAACAAATCAATAAAAAGATGGTACTACAAAACTTGTCGGTTATCAATTACCGCAATATCGAACAAGCCGACCTCGCGTTCAGCGATGGTGTGAATTGTTTTCTGGGGCCCAATGGCGTTGGAAAAACAAACCTTCTCGATGCCATCTATTACTTGTCGTTTTGCAAAAGTCATCTCAACCCAACAGATACACTTAACATCAGGCACGAGGCCGAATTCTTCGTTATTCAGGGCGAATATCTCAGAAATGAAAACGTGGAAAATATTTATTGCGGATTAAAAAGGGCTCAAAAAAAACAGTTTAAACGAAACAAAAAAGAATATTCAAAATTATCGGAACATATCGGTTTGCTTCCATTAGTTCAAATATCACCGGCCGATAACCGCCTGATTACAGATGGCAGCGACGAACGCCGCAAATTTGTAGATGGTGTAATTTCGCAATATAATCACAGCTATCTCGATACACTAATTAAATACAACCGGCTGCTGCTCCAGCGCAATACATTACTAAAACAACTGCAAGAACGCAATTCAGCCGATTACGACTTAGTAGAGATCATTGACAGTCAACTATCATTCGAAGGCGATAAAATTGCCGCAGACCGTACCGGTTTTTTCCAACGGCTTCTACCGGTATTCAGTAAATATTATGCCGCTATTTCGGGCGAAAAAGAACAAGTTGGCTTAACTTATTGCTCGCATACATTAGAAGGCGATATGATTAAGCAATGGAGCGATACCTTTGCTAAGGATCGCATTCTGGGCTATACCACTAAAGGCATTCATAAAGATGATCTGGAATTTACACTCGACGCGTTCCCGCTCAAACGTGTGGCCTCGCAAGGCCAGCAAAAGACTTTCACAGTAGCCTTAAAATTAGCACAATACGAGTTTATGTTACAACAAAATGGCATAAAACCCATTTTGTTAATGGACGATATTTTTGATAAACTCGATTCAAAAAGAGTGGAAAGAATTATACAACTTGTTTCGATCGAAAGCTTTGGACAAAAATTCATTACCGATACCAATCGCGAACATCTCGATGCCATACTAAGCGAAATGCAAACTTCATATGCCATATTCGAGGTTCATAACGGAAACAACATTAATCAGGTAAAAAGCAATGCGTAAAGATAACACCCAAACACTCCGGGATATTTTGCACGCCTACTTTAAAACCATGGGGCTCGAACATAAACTCGTTGAACAAGAGGTACTTGAGGCATGGCCTGAAGTGGCCGGGCCGATGATTATGCGGTATGTTACCAGTATAGAATTCAGAAATCAAACACTTTATGTGGCCTTAAAATCCGGAACTATGCGAAATGAACTCCTTATGAATAAGAACCGTTTTGTTCAATCGCTAAACACAACTCTGGGCTATAACGAGGTGAAAGATATCGTATTTCGTTAGTTTTGTCTTTGGGTTAAAACCACAATCTTGCTTCGTTCGGGTATCGTAAGTGGTATTTTTTCAACCGAAACCAAGCCGGCATCAAGCCCAAAAGCCCGCACATCACTCCACCCAATACTGCGCAATAAAAAATAAAAATTAATCGTTAACTTTTCAAAAAATGGCAAATCAATGCCATGCGAAACCCGCCGGTCGATATGTACAAATCTGAAATCGGTTGCTATATCGTACTTATTCAACGATTTAAACGGACTTATTGTAACAATTTTGTTTTCCGACTCCATTGTTTTTACAACCTGCTTGAAAAAAGTATCAATTTTTGGCTGAACCTTAAACCCAAGATAAAAATCTATTCTAAAAACATTTGGAGATAATTCGCGCACCAAATACTCTGCTGTAAATGGTTCATCCAAAATATCCACATGCAAAAACCAATAAACATCGGCACGCTTTGGCTTTCGGTTCAATAAAGAAAAAATCGTTTTTGCCTCAATATCCGTTTTGCGATCGGCATGTGTAAGATATACCAAATTTGATGCATATTTGGGCACGTCGGTATCCTTCGACAAATCGGACAATACCGGCAAATATTTTTGTATCTTTTCAAAGGTAATGAACCGGTTACGTACTTTGCGCCCCTGATACATCATAATCATAACAAACGACAGAAATGATGCAATGATGATCGTAAAGTATCCGCCATGAAAAAATTTTGTAAGATTCGCAAATAAAAAACCACCTTCCAAAACAAAGTATACGGCCGCAAAAGTATAAATGAATCCTTTTTTAACATTTCTGATTTGCATAAACTTAACCATCAAAATAGTCGTCATTAACATTGTTATCGTTATCGACAAACCATATGCCGCCTCCATGGCCTCCGACGATCCAAACCAAACCACAGCCGCAATACAGGATAAAAATAATGTGAGATTTATAAACGGAATATACATTTGTCCCTTGGCCGATGATGGATATTTTACTTTAAGCTTTGGCCAAAAGTTAAGCGAAATGGCTTCGCTGATTAATGTAAATGAGCCACTTATCAATGCCTGACTGGCAATAATTGCCGCCGCAGTGGCTATTACAATTCCATAAACCAAAAACCATTGTGGCATTATGCCAAAAAACGGGTTCATTCCGCTATTTGCCAATTCAATATTATTTAACACCCAAGCCCCCTGCCCCAAATAGGTTAATACCAGCATCGACTTTACAAAAATCCAACTAATGCGTATGTTTCGAATACCACAATGGCCTAAGTCGGTGTAGAGAGCCTCGGCTCCGGTGGTACACAAAAATACGGCCCCCAGCAGCATTAACGATTTTGGATGCGTAGATATGAGTTGTACCGCATACCAAGGATTGAATGCAGCCAAAACGACCGGCGCGGTAATGGTTTGAAGAAGACCCAAAATGCCTAACATAAAAAACCAAACAAACATAATGGGACCAAACGACTTACCAATAACCTGAGTTCCAAATTGTTGAATAAAAAACAAAATCGACAAAATAATAAGTGCTATTGAAATGACCGGTACTTCCGAATTAATTTGTCTCAAACCTTCGGTTGCAGAAAGTACCGTAATCGAAGGTGTTATAATACCATCGGCTAATAATGTACTTCCACCTAAAATAGCGATAAGGTAAAACGAACCTTTTTTCTTCCTCAATAAGGCAAATAACGAAAAAATACCTCCCTCCCCTTTATTATCGGCTCTAAGAATAATGACTACATATTTAATAGTGGTTTGTAAAGTCAGGGTCCAAATAATACACGAAATCGCTCCAAGTACATGCATTCGGTCAATGCCAAGGCCCGAACCTATTATTGCTTTAAAAACATAAAGCGGCGATGTACCAATGTCGCCGTAAATTATACCAAGTGCAACAATTAATCCGGTAAAGGTTAAGGCTGTTTTTCCTTTTTTTTCAAACATATCCCTTTTTTAAAATAACACGCAAAGGTAATCGATCCACGGTACCACTATCCCGCAAAATATTAGAATAGCATTATATCTATATCTCATTGATTACGTGATTTTTAATAGGAATATATAAGAAATTAAGACAAAAAAAAACACCATGGAGATGGTGTTGCAATAAGGTAAAAAGGTGGGATTTTTTAAATAGTAAAAGACTGGCAGACTATGTTGGCTATATGAACCACACGATTAGTCGATAACAAATCGTGTCGCATATTCTTTATCTCCAACATATAACATAGCCAAATAACTACCCGAAGGCAACGAACTCAATAATAAACGGTTATGATATATAGAACCTTTCTTTGAAATGTTTTGATATATCTTTTCCCCATCCATTGTTTGTATCACAAACTTCACTTTTTCTCCTGTATTATTTAAGTAACTTACAGTAAAAATGTCGTTCTTGTAATACATTACCAAATCGTTCGAAAAACTCGCAGCAACAACATTAGAAACCGACATTGCAGCAACCGGTTCAAACAAACTCGTATTCATATTGCGGGCATTAAGCTGTACTGCCGATGCCATAATAAGGCCCAAAACGGCCAATTTCCTAATTGCTTTCATCTTTTATTAATTAATTTTATCTTTATTACTTACTAAATGTAGTGGTATATGCTTTATCGCCAACCAAAATCATAGCGGTGTATGTTCCTGAAGGCAATGTAGATAACGACAACCGATTGTGGTAAATACCTACCTCCTTCGATTTACTAACAAACACCTTCTCACCATCTTCAGACAGAATTTCGAACTTAACTTTTTCACCTTCCTTATTCAAATAACTCACAGTGAAAATGTCGTTCTTAAAGTACATAACCAAATCGTTGTTTGCTTTATTCATCTCAATATGCGAAACCGAAGCGTATGCATCGGGAACAAACAAGCTGGTGTTAATTGTGCGGGCATCCAGTTTCACTCCCGAAACCAAAACTAAACCCAAAACTGCTAAAAATCTAATTGTTCTCATAATTTTATAACGTTTAATTGTTAATAATTACACTACAAAGATACTCTATATATGTTATACAACATACTTTTGCAGCATATTTTTGTGTGTAAAAAATATTAAATTATTTAGACTGATTTAATACAAATTATGACTACACGATACTATATATCTGTTTTATTGCTATTTAGATACACTTTTAGCTTCCATATTTCAGTCGTATTACAACAACACTACGAAGAACTTAAAAATAAAATAATGGTAAATATCACATCGGATGGCGCAGTTAAATAAAACCGCTATTTGTATATTTCATTTATTTTGTTAGGAACACGAAAGTTTAAGGCAAAAAAAACACCATTTTGGTGGTGCATCAATTCAAATAAATTAAAAATTGGGATTTTTACACAGTAAGAGAAATAAGGATGTTCGTAATACGAACAACTTCGGCAGAACTAATCAATTTTAAATTCACACTCATATTTCTCTCCCCCGGTGGTTAAAGTTGCATAATACTTACCCGAGGGCAGCGACGATAATAACAAGCGTTGATGAAATATTCCCGCCTCTTTCGAAACATTCGAAAACAACGGAATTCCCGTTTCATCGATAATACTCAAAGTCAACGACTTTCCTTCTTTGTTCAAGCAACTTACGGTAAGAATGCCATCCTTGACAAACATAACCAAATCGCTCGAGTTTTTGGTTTGAACCGAAATAGTCGAAGCCGAAGCATTCATCCCGGCATTCGCTTCGCGGGCTTCCGGTTTTGCTCCCATAAAAGCAAACAGCCCAACAACGATTAATGTGTTAATGCGTTTCATAATTACTCCTTAAATTAATGCGTTAATTCATTATTTCAATGCAATAGAAAATGAAGTAGTGTACGATTTCTCACCAATGTAAATAGTGGCAAAATAGTTTCCTTCGGGCAATGCCGATACCAACAACCGATTGTGAAAAATTCCGGTTTCCATCATTTCGTTCTTATAAACACGTGTTCCATCGGCCGCACGAATTTCAAACTTCATCGGTTCTCCGCTCTTATTTACGTAACTTACCGTAAAATAGTCGTTTTTGTA
The DNA here is from genome assembly GCA_003249935.1 of Bacteroidota bacterium. Taxonomy (GTDB): domain Bacteria; phylum Bacteroidota; class Bacteroidia; order Bacteroidales; family UBA5342; genus SZUA-561. Next base: position 37,270 of record QKHT01000304.1, on the reverse strand, counting down.
AAACATGGCTAAATTGCGACTATATACCGACCCTACGGCATAAGATACTGATGGCGTTGCAATAGCCGACTCAATACTACTGGCTTCAAGTTTCACTCCCGAAACAATCAATAAGGCCAAAACTGCTAAACTTTTAATTGTTCTCATAATTCAATTAATTAGAATTGTTATTAATTACACTGCAAAGATACGTGTTTTTATGTTTTACAACATACTTTTTCGACATGTTTTTACTTATAAAAATGATTAATTCAAACACCAATCATTAATATATTTTACGCAATACACGGCATAATATTACATTTTAATTATTTACACAGCCTTTTACTTTACTTTTAAATTATTACAACCGTTTTTACTTTCATTTTAAAACATCATCAAAACCAAGGCATTTAAGAATAAAATCGGACAAAAGGATAAGTAGATTAATTTTACCATTTGCATTTATAATTATTTTTTTTATGAACCCCTTATATATAAAGGGTAACGACCATGCTGGTATGGGATAAACTGTTATCTTTGCCGAGATAATAAAGTGATATATAAAAACTGGCAGAAAATGATTACGCCAACAATAAAGAAAATTGATCTTGGTGATGGAAGAACAATCACCATTGAGACAGGCAAATTAGCCAAACAAGCCGATGGTTCGGTAGTTGTAAGAATGGGCGACACGATGTTGCTCGCCACAGTAGTAGCAGCAAATGATGCCGTTCCGGGCACCGATTTTATGCCGCTTACGGTAGAATATAAAGAAAAATACTCTGCATTCGGTCGCTTCCCGGGTGGTTTTACCAAACGCGAAGGAAGAGCATCGGATTCAGAAATTTTGGTATCGCGTCTTATCGACCGTGCCCTCAGACCTCTTTTCCCCGACGACTTTCATGCAGAAACATTTGTAACGGTACAACTTATCTCCGGCGATGCGATAGATATGCCCGATGCACTGGCAGGTTTAGCCGCCTCGGCCGCAATTTCTGTATCATCGATTCCATTTAACGGGCCGATTTCTGAAGTAAGGGTTGCCCGCATTGGTGGCGAATATAAAGTAAACCCCACATTCGAAGAACTTAAAGATGCCGATATCGACATTATGGTGGCTGCCACAATGGAAAACATCATGATGGTGGAAGGCGAAATGGATGAAGTTTCGGAAGCCGAAATGCTCGAAGGCTTGCGTGTAGCGCACGATGCCATTAGAATTCAGTGTCAGGCTCAAATCGAACTGGCAGCAGAATTGGGCGTAATAAAACGCGAATACTGCCACGAAGAAAACGACGAAGATCTTAAAAAGGAAATCTGGGCTAAATGCTACGATAAAGCGTATGTGGTGGCCACCTCGTGCAATGCCAACAAACATGCACGTGGCGATGCTTTCAAAGCCATTGAAGCTGAATACTCTGAAGAGAAAAAGGCACAAATCGGCGACGATGAATATGCAAAAATTAAAGGATTGGTTGGCCGTTATTACCACGATGTAGAGAAAGAAGCCATGCGTCGTTCGATTCTCGACGAAGGCAAAAGACTCGATGGACGTACAACCACCGAAATTCGTCCGATATGGAGCGAAATTGATTACTTACCCGGCGCACATGGTTCAGCCATATTTACCCGCGGTGAAACCCAATCGCTCACATCGGTTACATTGGGTACCAAACTCGACGAAAAATTGGTTGACGATGTATTGAACCGTTCGAAGGAAAAATTCCTGCTTCACTATAATTTCCCACCTTTCTCAACCGGCGAAGCAAAAGCTGCAAGAGGCATCAGCCGCCGCGAAATCGGACACGGAAACCTTGCACACCGTGCGCTGAAACGGATGTTGCCCGATGCAATTCCGTATACGGTACGCGTGGTAAGCGATATTCTGGAATCGAACGGATCGTCGAGTATGGCTACCGTTTGCGCAGGAACATTGGCTTTGATGGATGCAGGGATACAAATTAAAAGGCCGGTATCGGGTATTGCCATGGGACTTATAACCGATAAGGGTGCTGCAAAATGGGCTGTACTTTCGGATATTTTGGGCGACGAAGACCATTTAGGTGATATGGACTTTAAGGTGTGTGGTACCGAAAAGGGTATTACGGCTACTCAAATGGACATTAAAGTTGATGGATTATCGTACGAAATTCTTGAAAAAGCACTCGAACAAGCCAGGCAAGGACGTATGCATATTCTCGGCAAAATATTGGAAACAATCGACAAACCAAATACCGAATTGAAACCAAATGCACCACGTATCGAAACAATCATTATTCCTAAAGAGATGATTGGTGCGGTAATCGGACCGGGAGGAAAAATCATTCAGGAAATTCAGGAATCGACCAAATCGACAATCACCATTGAAGAGAAGGAAGGCAAAGGATTTGTGGATGTATCGGCTTCGGGCAGAGATGCTATCGAAGCGGCCCTGCGTCGCATTAAGGCGATTGTGGCAATTCCCGAAGTTGGAGAAGTATATACATCTAAAGTAAAAGCATTAGCTCCTTTTGGTTGTTTTGTTGAAATCATTCCGGGTAAAGAAGGCTTGCTTCATATTTCGGAAATTGCATGGAAACGTTACGAAACAATGGAAGAAACAGGGATAAAAGAGGGTGATACCATTGAGGTAAAACTGATCGCTATTGACGAAAAAACCGGCAAATTCAAACTTTCGGCTAAGGCACTCTTACCGAAACCCGAAGGACACGTTGAAGAAAGCCGTCCGCCCCGCGAGGATCGTCCGCGTTTTGAACGTCGCGATGACAACCGTGGCGGACGTGATCGTGGTGGAGACCGTGGCGGACGCGACAGACGATAGTCATATAAATTCACAATAATTAAAAGGCTGTTCCAAAATTTTCGGAACAGCCTTTTTTACATTTATATAAACAGAGAGAGAAACTACAATCGGATTGGAACACCTTGGTAAAAGTCGAGGACTTTGGCCGAGAACAAATAGTTGTATTTTTGCTGTAGCATATTACTTTCGGCCTTAACAAGGTTACTACGAGTGAGATTAAAGTCGTAAACAGACATTGCACCCAAATCGAATTTTTCTTTAGCAAATTCGAACGACGCACGGCTTGCCGCCGTCGATTTAACAGCGGCCTCGTATTTGAGTTTGGAAGAAAATGCTTCAGCGTACGACTTTTGAATATTTTCGCGCAGCGTTTTCTCTGCTTCATCAATCGCTAAGCGACTCTGTTCGAGATTAATTTGTGCCAGCTTTACATCGTTACGCGCATTAAATTTACCAAATATTGGAATAGACATACCAACACCAACTGATTCTCGTCCCGAGTTTCGGTTTTGCTCGGCGGTAAACTGATTATTCCAACCAATGCTATAGCTACCAAAACCGCCAAACGAGGGATAGAGTGCCCCCTTGGCTATTTTCACAGCATATTCGTTGCTTTTATATTTCAGATTTGAGTAGGCTAAAGTAGGCCATGATTTAGCGGCAAGCGCATATAAATCCGACGCAGAAGTAACACTTAAATCGGCATTAAGTGTAGCCAAATCCGAGACATCGATATCAAATATCCATGGATTTTCCACATTGAGTTTTTGGGCAAGTGCCAGCAAGTTATTGGTCACTATGGCCTTTCGTTCGGTGAGGGTCGCTTCATCGGCCGAAAGTTGTGCCATCGACTCAAGTAATATATCTTTTGATACAGCCCCGGCATTGTATTTGATTTGAACCTTTTGCAATTGTTCTTCAGACAACTTCTGCTGGTTCAACGATACATTATATAATTCTTTCGCTAATAAAGTATTCAGAAAATCGAGCGAAATGGAAAGAGCCACATCTTTCGAAATAGAATTGAGCACCTCACCCTCTGCTTTATAGTCGAGTTCAGCTTTTTTTATACTATTACTTATTCTAAACCCACTAAATATTGGCACAGAAGCACTAATTCGAACATCGGCTGCTGTGGAGTTAACATTTACATACTGATTTTCGTAATTGAGCGAACGACCATAATATTTATATGTATTGGCATCGGCAGAAACATCAAACAATCGACTATGCTGTGCCTTACTTCGCTCAATACTACTTGTTTGCATTGAAAGTGCCTGCTTTTTAACTGTAATATTGTGCTGTAAACCATAACTAATACATTGTTCTAATGTCCATTTTTCCTGTTCGGCCTGACCCGATGCAAAAAGCGGCATAAGAGCGAATATTATTAAATACTTTTTCATTCCCAACTATTTTTTTGTGCTTTCTTTCTGTTTATCTGTGCTACTCTCCAATTTTTTCTTAGGATCTATTTTCTCACCTTTCAATTCGTCGTTGAGTGTTACACCTTCAAGAATTTCAATCTTTAACCCATCGGACAACCCTGTTTTTACATATTGTTTTTTGAATGTTTGAGGATCCTTTGTTGTAAGTACCTCAACAAAAGCCGAATCACCCGAAAATTGAACAATACTTTCGTCCACAACCAACACACTGTCCTTCCTATCGAGGACAATATCGGCATTGGCACTGTAACCAGAACGGATAAAACGACTCTCTTTAAGCTGGACATTGGCTTTTATTTCAAACTGAATGGCACCATTTTGTTCTACGCCTTTAGGCGAAACATATTCTAAAAATGCAGGAAATTTTTCATCGGGAATTGCCCCAATCGAAATCTGAAGCGGCATTTCGGCTTTTAACTTCCCAACTTCTGTTTCATCGATTTTGCCAAGAAAAATCATATCGCGCATATCGGCAATTGTAGCAATGGTTGTTCCGGCATTAAATGTATTAGCCTGGATAACCGAGTTTCCAACTTTAATCGGCACATCGAGTACCATGCCATCGATTGTTGAGCGAATAAGTGTATTTGTTGTTTTTTGCGATTTACGTGTTACACCTTCTTTAATTAACTGAAGGTTGTTTTCGGCTCCATCCATTTCTTCCCGCGCTTCGTTGTAAGCCGTTACCGTTTTTTGAAATTCGCTTTGCGAAATTACTTTACGATCGAAAAGTTCTTTCTGACGGTCGTAATCCTGACGGGCATCCTCCATTCTGATTTTAGCTTGGTTCAACCTCGATTCGGCACCATTGAGGTTTACCATATCCGGTATTATTTTTATCCGGGCTAAGACCTGATCTTTTTTTACGATATTTCCTGCCTCTACATAAAGTTCATCTACAATACCCGAAACCTGCGGTTTTACCTCAACTTCTTTCCGTGGCACAACGCTTCCGGTTGCTACAGTTTTACTGCTTACATTATCAATGCGCGCTTTCTTTATTTCGTACTTTACCGGTTCTTTTTTCGATTTGTTATAGAGAAAAACAAATGTAGCGATAACCACTGCAACACCTACAACAATTAACACGATACGTAATACCTTCTTCATTTTTTTATGCTGTTTTATTTTGTAAATTGTTTTTATTCGTCTCGTAATGCATCTATAGCCTTCATTCTTACAGCCCGGCTTGCCGGCAACATCCCTGCAATAGCTCCAAATACAATCAGTATTATTAATGCGATAATACCGGTGGATAGCGAGATAGATGGATCAGACAAAATCATATCGCTATTTCCCGCTTCTTTAGACATTTCAATTACCTTCCCCGCACCTTGCAATACCAAAATGCCCAGCAACAATCCCAAATAGCCCGACAATGTGGTCAGAAATACCGATTCGGTTATAATTTGCGTAATAATTTTTCGTGGGGTAGCCCCCAAAGCCCTTTGAATGCCGATTTCATGGGTTCGTTCTTTAACGATAATGAGCATGATATTTGACACACCAATTACCCCGGCAAGAAGGGTTCCCAGACCAACAATCCATGTCAATACTGCGATTCCAATAAACAGATAACTCATCTGCTTAAACTGTGCTTCTACATTAACATGCCCCACCCCTTCGCTATCGTTTGGAGCAATACTATTCCTTTCTTTTAACATTTTTATCACCTTGGGCTCAATATCGCTAACAGGTATCCCGTTTTTTGCGGTAAAAGAGAAAAAATGAACCACATCGCCATAATTAAATGTCTGTTGCAAAGTAGTAAATGGCATGAATATCGTTTCCTTCTTATCGCTGCCAAAATTGATTTTGGTATCGGGAATAAATACTCCAACAACAGTAAAATAGACACCATTGACCCTTATCACTTTACCAATTGGGTTTTCTTTAGGCTGAAACAGAACATCGTATACACGTTCGCCAATAATACAGACCTTTCTGCGATTGATAATATCGATTTCATTAATAAACCGACCATAAACCATAGTAAATGGGTCAATTTTCCGATATTCGGGATAATCGCCATTGATGGCAAACGAACCACTTCGAATTCCCCGAACCACATTATCGCCTTTGCTCTCGCGCCAGCCCTGTAGCCTTGGGGCAAGGTATTCTATTTCGGGCACATTGTCGCGCAGATAAGCTATATCGCTGTTACGAATATTCCAAATTCGCCCACGCTTAAACCCCTTGTATGGTTCACCAGTTTTATTGGCCCAAATAAAAGCACTGTTCGATGCAAAATTTTTAAACCCTTCGCTCACACCATTATTAAGTGCTTTGCCTGCACCGGCCATTATCACCAGCATAAATATGCCCCAAAATACACCAAATGCCGTTAAAAAAGTTCGTATCTTATTCTTTTTCAACGAACTCCAAATTTCCTGCCAAAAGTCGGGGTCGAAAAACGATATATACATAGTTGCGTTTATTACAAATTAATTATTCGTCGCGAAGTGCCTCGATTGGACGTATTTTGGCCGCACGCATGGCTGGAATTAATCCGGCCAAAGTTCCGGATATAACTAAAAGTATTGTAGCTCCGGTTGCCAACGTAATATCAACAGTTGGGTTTCGAAACATTGTGGCCTGACCGGGTTGTCGCGGCCCTTGTTGAATGCCTTGCTCTATCACCGCACTAATAGCTTCGGTTAAACCGATACCACCCAAAAGGCCAACATATCCGGCAATGGCCGTAATAATAACAGCCTCGAAAATCACCATTTTTACAATACTGCCCGGTGTGGCACCGAGTGCTTTTCTAACCCCAAACTCGCGGGTTCGTTCCTTAACAGTTATCAGCATAATATTACTCACCCCTACAACACCCGATATAATAGTCATAATACCAATAATGGCCACAAAAAGGGTTATACTGCTGAACACGTTCATTGTACGCGAATAGTCGTCTAAACGGTTCCATACAAAAATGGCCTTTTTATCTTCGGGGTGAATTTTGTACTTATGCATGAGGTAGGCTTTTATTTTTGCCTCGAGTAACGGAGCTTCCTTCGGATCTATTTTTGTGGTAATGGCTATGTTATGAACCCGATTACCACCATTAAACAACGATTGAGCAGTATGCATTGGAATATAAACACGTTTATTATCCCACCCTGTATTATCCTGATAAATTCCTACTACACGAAACATTACATTGTTGATTTTGATATAATCACCAAGGGCCTGTTCTTCGGGCTTAAACAATTTATCAATTACTTCCTGGCCAACCACTGCCACTTTACGATTTTCGTTATCATCTAAATCGCTAATAAACCGCCCTTTAGTTACTGTGGCATTTTCAATTTCGGCATAGGCTGAACCACACGCCAGAACCTGATAAGAACTATATTCTGTATTGTGCGATACGGTAACATTATTCCAGGGAAGCCAAAACCGGCCCGATATTAAATCGACTTCAGGAAAATTTGCTTTTATGTATGTCAGATCATCATTATCGAAAACGATATCACGTCCCGGTTTTAAGCCCATCCATGCTTTGGAAGTTGTGCCATTATTGAACCAAATGGAGTTAACCGCATCGTCGGCAAAATTTTCCTGCATGCCATGCGTTAGGCCGTTGCCGGCACCAAGCAGCACAATAAGCATAAAAATACCCCATGCCACACTAAAACCTGTAAGAAGGGTTCGCAGCCGGTTCTTACGAATGGTACTGCCAATTTCCTGCCAAATATTGAGATCGAACATAATAGTAGTTTATACAGTTGCTGCTTTTACCGGAAATTCCTCACGTTCTATTACCCCATCGCGCAAACGGATTATTCGATCGGTCATTTGCGAAATATCGTGCTCGTGAGTTACAATTATCAGGGTTTTGCCAGCTTCATTAATCTCTCTCAGCAAATTCATTACTTCGTAACTGGTATGTGTATCGAGTGCACCGGTAGGTTCATCGGCCAAAATTAGCTGTGGGTTGGCAATTAAAGCCCGTGCAATGGCCACACGTTGCTTTTGTCCGCCACTCATTTCACTCGGCAAATGGTTTGCCCATGGTTCAAGCCCGACTTTTTCGAGATAACTCATGGCCACAAGATTTCGCTTTTTACGACCCATACCCTTATAATAGAGAGGTAATGCCACATTTTCTAATGCCGTTTTAAACGATATAAGGTTAAACGACTGAAAAACAAAACCAATCATTTCATTGCGGTAACGTGCAGCCTTAGTTTCGGACATATTTTGAATAAGTTTTCCACCAAGCGAATAGGTTCCCTTATCGTAATTATCCAGTATGCCGAGTATATTAAGTAGTGTGGATTTTCCGGAACCCGACGATCCCATAATCGAAACCATTTCGCCTGCTTCAATATGTAAATTAACACCCTTTAAAACATGTAGTTTGTTTTTGCCATTGATGTATGATTTATGTAGTTCATTAATATCGACCATATTTTGCGTTTTTTTGTTGTTTATCTTTTAATGTTCGGGTTAACCCGAAAAAATCTTTCAAAAAATTTGTTATTGTAAAAATGTATAACTAATACTTAACGTTGTTTAACCAATAATGTTACCAGATATAATAAAAATATACCCAAATGTAATGATTAGAAACAATGCAGAATATGACATTTTCTACCAACAGCCAAAAAACGTCGGTGAATGGGGACTTTACACAGATGAAAGAAAACAACTTTTTAAAACCGGTTCTCGTTGTATGTGGTAAGATTAAATGATTTATGCAACATTTTAGATGATACCAAATAAATAACTACTCCTCCGAATAACCCAATGACCAAAATTAAGACAATTGCAAATAACGAATCGGCTATCACAAAATGTTGCTGAACCGACAAGGCCAGGATGGCTGAACAGACACCGCCAAACAATGCTTTTAAGAGCAGATAAAAGTAAGTTCTGAACAGTGCTGTTTTTATATGACGCAGGGCATAACCAAGGGTTTTTAATTGCTGAAATTGCCATAATCCGGAACGAATATCATTGACAATAAATACACCAAAACCCACAGTACCAAACAAAAGCGCCCAAAATCCAAGCACAATAAATACCGAAAGGTAACTATTTTCGACCGATAGAAATTGTTCGAGTTTTTGGGTTGTACTTATTAGTTCTAAACCATAACCGGCAAACAACCGCTCAATGTTGTGCCGTACCATGTCTTTTTGTTCAGGCAAAGCATCAAAAAGCATAATGTTAGCACCCGATAATGATGGATAAAGGTTTTGCAGCATTTCCCTGTCGACTAACAAATACCCTTGAAAGATGGAATTATTTATCGTTCCAATAATTTCGAAACCAATTTTAACGCCGTTTTCAGAGGTATAAAACAGCGTATCGCCAATGTGTTTGTAAAGGCTCCATTGAAGCACTGTTGCATCTGCAAATGCAGGAAAAACAGTCGAATCTTTTCGTTTTTTAAGATCGAACCATGTTTTATTCCCCGAAATCGTAAACCTTTTTTGCAGCATTTCAACCGGAACGCCAAGCAATGCGGGTTGTAATATGCCGTTTATATTTAAACAACTGGCATCGTCTCCATCTTTTCGAATAAACATTGCAGGTTTAAGGTAAGTTTCGGGAACAGATATTATAGTTTTCGAGGTCTCGGCCCAAAATGCAAAACCGCCAGTACTACTACTGCGCAAAGTATAATCATCCGACACCGATTTATGGTTCAACCCTACAATAAAAGTGAGAAATGAACCCAATGCAAACAGTAGAAATGAGCCGAGTTTGGCCGAACGTTGATTAAAAGCCAACAAATCCATTACGGAATTTATGCCTAATTCCTTTTGCGAATTGCGCTTCGGGTGTTTCAGCATGCCACAGGCAGAGATCAGAAACAATGTGCCCACAAAAAAAACGATAGCAACAGAACCGGTTCGACCGGTAAACCAAAAATATACTACAATTAAACACGCAACAACCAATAATACAAAATACCAACGTCCACGCTTTTGGTATTTTTGTCCGTTTGAGTAAATTACCCTTCGAATTCGGTTGTGCACAGCAATTGCGGAACTTTTCAACAAATACAACAGGGCTAATGTTCCGATGGTAATCGATACAAAACCGATTCCGGACAAAACAGAAACAAGATCGGGCTTAACCGAAGCAATGGTCGTCCCCACGATACTTGTCCAAAAATGGTTCATCGACCATAATACAATTTTTGCAAACCCCAAAGCCAGTAATACCCCAAACAAGGTCCCTATAAACACTACCAGCATAATTTCGGTCATAAACAAAAATATTATTTGTTTATTGGAGAACCCTAACGCTGAAAGAACGGCATCGGAAGTTTTTCGTTTTTCGACGTACCTTCGAAGCAACAGAACCGACAAAATAATTGCCGACAAAATAAGAAAGAAGCTAAGACCAAGAAACAATTGAGAAAAATCGACCCCATGCGTGGCTGCAAAAAGTCGCTTTTCGCGAATATTTTCAACCGAAATTCCAAACCAATCGGGGCGCAATCGGCCCTCGAGCATTTTACCCACAGCAGCCGAATCGGCATTAAAAACCAATGATGTATAACTTCCGAAACGATTGGACCACAATAGATTGGCCGTTTTATTATTAATAAAAGCTTTTGGAGTTCCTTTATACTGTTTCCAATAAATCTCATCGGCTTTCTCTATTCGATTCAGTTCGATTGGCACACCGGTACGCCAATCGCGACAGTTTCCAACATCTGTTAACCCCGGAATATGTGGCATAAGATCCTTATTTTCAATAGGATCATCCATTTCAACAACCGATTTAACCACAAATGATGCCGTTCTTTCTTCAAGCTTTTTGTATGGCCCAATTACATAATAACCCAACCGCAACGAATCGCCGACCGTAAGATTCAGCTTTTCAGCAAGCCATTGGTTTATAATGGTTTGGGATGAACCGCATGCCGAATCGGGCAAAGAAGATACAAAACCATACCATGCGGTATCGCCTTTATTTGAAAAACTGTTGGCAAAATAGCTGAGCTTTTTCTCGTCTGCCCTAAGCCGCTCAGGCAAAGTGCTGTCGATAAAAACCCTGTTCGAATGAATTACTGTACCACTATGACCTCGCTGACTCAACAGTAAACCCACATCGGACGGCAACATTATTTTACACAATTCATTATCCACATCTTCACGATTAACGCTTTCTGATGCAATGAGTGCAATATTGGCAGGCTTTTCCGGTTTTAAAAAGCGATCGGTAAGGTCTGTTGAAACAAACACATTGTATGATTGAAGTTGCGAATTGGCCAAATTAAACTTTTCCGGAAATTTATCGGTTAAAATGGCCTGAACCGTTACATTAATCGTAATCGTTTGTTCTGAACCGGCAACAAAAGGGGTGTTTACGGGCAAATTAGTAGCCCTTTCGAACGAAAGCTGTATTAAATCGCCAACCAGAACGTTTAACTTTGTTGAAATATTTTCGGAAATGAGAACCCCATGATCAGATGGCCATAGTATTGGTTCAGCCGAAATATACTTAAATGTACTATCTACTGCATACACATTACATTTGGGAATTTCAGCCTGTTTCTGTAAATTCCTTACCGAACCCCTCATTTGCAAAACAGGTGCAACAGGAACATTCAAAGCGGCCGATAAACGTGAACTTAGCGTTCGATCGAAAAAACGATCGCCGGATTTTACGGCAATCCGGGTGTTTCCAATACTTTCCGAAACACCGTTAACTAATCCGGAGCGCACCGAATTGCCAATAATCAGTGCGCCTATCACCACAGCAGTGGCCAAAGCCACACCCGATATAATAATCAAATGCGAACGATACGAAAAACGAATATTCTGCCAAAAGAATCGCCACATATAGTTTATTTTATACATCCGTGCGAAAGCACCAACTGCCGGCTCATTTTGGCGGCTAATTGCTGATTATGAGTAACAACGAGTAAGGCAGCACCATCGGTTCGTTGCACCTCGAGCAAAAGGTTCGACACAATCCCGGCATTCATCTCATCAAGTGCACCTGTTGGTTCATCGGCAAGAATGAGCTTTGGGTTATTAATTACCGCACGAGCTAAAGCCGCACGCTGACATTCCCCACCCGACAACGTGGTTGGATAATTATTTATTACCAGGCTAAGTCCCACTAAATCGATCAGTTCAATTGCGCGATTTCGATGGACCTGTGTTATTTTTTGCTGAGCCAAAACAGGCAGAAGCACATTATCGAGCAGCGTTAGTTGCGGAAAAAGTAAATGCTGTTGAAAAACAATACCAATTGAGCGGTTTCGATAGTTATTCAATTCATGCTCACTAAACGAAAAAATATCTTTGCCTTCGAAGCAGATTTTACCCGCGTCGGGCTTTAATAAGGCACTTGCCAGATTAAGCAACGTCGATTTCCCAACACCCGACGGCCCGACAATAGCGGCCGACAATCCGGGTTTTAATGTAAACGAAACATTGTTCAAAACCATTCTGGACGCAGTTGCCGCGCCATTTTCGAACGATTTGCATACATTTTCGAATGTTAGCATATCAATTTTTTATAAATGGATACCATTTCACGTACCTTGTCTTTTACTTCAAATTTTTCGTGAACGCCAACAATTGCGGCTTCCTGATAAACCGACAAACGGCTGTTATCGAGCAATATCTCGGTCCAGGCACTGCACAATGCCTCTGAACTATTTGGAGAATAGACCATTCCGCCACCAGCTTTGGCAATAATTTCGCCAAAAGCCCCTTCATCGGGCTGCACAACAGCAACCCCCGAAGCCATGGCTTCTAACAGATACAAACCAAAAGCCTCTCCACCACGCACCGGTACCGAAATAAGTGACACTTTATCGAAAAACACTTTGCGTCCTTCGGTTTCAAAATCGGATATAAATTCTACCGAATGCAAAAGATTTGCCTCGGATATTTTATTAATCTGTTGTTTAATAAATTTTTTATCGGCTTTAGTCGAACCACCTGTGACAATGAGTTTAACAATTTCCATTTCAGGATTTTGCTTTAACAAAATAAATGCATCAATCACCATATCGAACCCATTTTCGACACACATTCGCGAAATATAACCCACGTTTTTCAATCCCCGGTTCAGCCTTCTATGATGATAATTATCGCTGTCGATACCCAAATGGACCACATGCAATTTTTCGCTGCTAATCAGCAGTTTAGTTTTCATTTTTTGTGCAAAATAGTCCGAAACCGCAACAAAAGCATCCACATCGGCACCTCGTTCGGCCATTAATTGCCACACTTTATCAGCATATTCACAATCCATAGCATCTACCCAAACATCTTCGTCCTGTAACGAACACACAACCGGTACCTTCAATCGGGTTTTAATGGTTCTAACCAACCCCAGCAGTAAGGCATTACTTATATGTATTACATCAGGTTTATGGTGCTCCTCAAGCCAACTAACCATTCGATCGAGTTCGTCAGCCTGTTGTCCGTTTTCGCCCTCGAGCATCGATATTGTTAGTGCTTCAAGACCCTTTGCATCCGTAGATCCCGACATTTCGGCCGCAAGTTTTAACATTGGAGCCGAATCGAATACCCGCATAATCTTGTCAGGCATTTTTCTAAAAGCCGGTATCATCTGCTTTAAATATAAACTCACTGCTCCATAAAACACAGGGACATCCTCGTGTATCGCTTCATGAGCAAACAAAGGCAAATACATCGGAATTTTTACAACATCATGCCCTCCGGCACGCATAGCCTCCACTATTTTGCTGTCGCGCAAACAATTTCCGCAATAAAAACTACCACCCGATCCCGGAATTATCTGAACTATTTTCACACTACCTGTTTCTCCAAATTATTTATTCCCAAAACAATACAAACCACCATCCTCACCGGCAACAACAAAACGGCCGTTTGCTACTGCAATTGCATTATTAACCGGCGTTCCAAGGGCATATTGCCAATTAACACGCCCTGTTTTTACATCAATAATAAAAATATCACCTTTCATGTTTCCAACAATAGCACTATTCCCTGCAATCGTAGCCGATGCATCAACTCGCATACCAGTATTAAACGTCCACAATTTGTTACCCGTGTAGCAATCAAAAGCATACAGATTTTTATCGCGACAGCCAACAATCAATAAATTTTCAACAACAGACGGCGACGCTATAAACGGCTGATTGTTTTCCGATTTCTTTCCGGTCCAAACCATCTTTCCGGTTTTTATATCCACATTATGCAACCCGCCCTCATAATCACCAACCCAAGCCTTACCTTTGCTAATCGGTGTCGATCCGGCAACATAGGTCCCTATATTTATTCTGGTAGTTTCCCTTCCGGTTTTTACATTAATTACATGCAAAAAACCATCACAGCCACCACACACAACCAAATCCGACCAAATGGCTGGTGTACCATTTATATAATTTTCAGTTTCAAGCTTCCAAACTAACTTCCCTGTCGATGCATTCAATGCATAAATGCAAAAGTCGTAACTTCCAAAAATCAACAGATTACTTTTGCCATTTTGCCAAATGTTTGGAGCCGCCATAATCTGTCCACCCGAAGCAAAAGTCCACAAAATTTTACCATTGGTTTCATCAATACAAAACATTTTGCCATCAAGGTTTCCAACAAACACTTTTCCGTTTAAAATAGTACAAGATCCCTCAATACTATTTCCGGTGGCCAGTTTCCACGCCAGTTTGCCATCCATATTAAGCGCATACACAGTGCCATCAACACTGCCCGCTACAATGTGTTTGTTTCCGATTATGGGTGCACACTTAAAACCATCAGCAGCAAAAAAGTGCCATAACATTTGAGGTTTAATTGGCAAATTACCAGCCCAAGAGCCATCCAAAACAGCCGACCCCCGAAAATGAATCATCTGACCCTTCCCCGGCATCGCTATCATTAACAATAAACACATCGCTATAATGGTGTGGGCGTGCCCCTCACAAGTTCGGGTCGGGCTTTCCGCTTGTAGTCCTCGGGCTATCAATTTATTAAAAAAATTCCATTGTACAGCTTTATCTCTTTTCACAAATCGCATGATTAAATTTAACCCCTTAAAATTGCAACACTTATTTTACTGAATATAACTAATTGGCCCTGTGGGCTACCGCTGCAATCCCTCACGCTGCGCATACCACAATTAACGGACCTCTTACGAGGTGAAGATACAAAAAAACCGGCAAAAGGCCGGTTTTTAAATGTTCTCAGTTCAAAATCATTCCCTTATCAGGCAACTGTTTTAAACCAGTAGGTGTATAACTTTTTGCAAAAGCCAGAATATTATCGATTGTTTGCTTTCCCGGAACCATTTCTGCTTCCTTTTTCTTATTGTTTTTATTCTGACTGAACTGTTTTTGTGTAGAAATTCGCGCCATAGGCAAACTAAAATTATTAATTATTAGTACTATAACGCACACAAAAGTCAATTATTGTGTTGAATTAAACTACAAGCGATATTTTTTTATTTTCGATAATTTTTCTCAAATTCAGCACAGCATATCGCATCCTTCCAAGCGAAGTATTAATACTCACACCAGTTTGTTCCGATATTTCCTTAAAACTCATATCGTAGTAATAACGCATCAAAACAACCTCCCGTTGCTCTTCAGGCAATTCGTACACCAACGAACCAACCTGTTTCAAAATCTGTTCCCTAACAATTTCATCCTCGATATTGCTTTCACACAAATTCAGGTTCGAAAACAAATCAAATTCGTAATCATCATTCGATATGGTGTTTTGTGCTTTTTGTCGTCGGAAATAGTCTATTATAAGGTTATGTGCGATACGTGTCAGCCATGGAAAAAACTTGCCGTTTTCTTCGTATCGTCCGTGTTTTAACGACACAATAACCTTAAAGAAGACATCCTGAAAAATGTCCTCCGCAATAACCCTGTCTTTAACCGTATAATAAATGTAGGAGAAAAGTTTTGCCTTATACCTTTCGACTAACACTTGCATTGCCTCGTTATGCCCTTTTGCAAAGCGACTCAACAAATCGTTGTCGCACATTGCTGCAATATTGTCCATAATTTTTAGTTACATATTCGAGGTAGCCGTACAATCAATAAGCAAAACGTTTTAAAATTATGTTGCTAATTAAAGCATTTTTTTACAATATGTCAATAGTCAGCAATAAAAAAACCGCCTTTCGGCGGTTTTTTTATTATCCTAAATATGCTTTTAACAATTTGCTTCGCGAATTATGCCGCAATCGACGAATCGCTTTCTCTTTAATCTGACGAACGCGCTCACGTGTCAACCCAAATTTATCGCCAATTTCTTCCAAAGTCATCTCCTGAACCGTGATACCAAAAAACATGCGAATAATGTCAGCCTCGCGTTCTGTGAGTGTAGAGAGCGAACGTTCGATTTCACGAGCCAGCGACTCATAAATCAGTGCTCTGTCTGCATTTGGCGAATCGCCATTCACCAACACATCCAAAAGACTATTGTCTTCACCTTCTACAAAAGGCGCATCAACCGAAATATGACGGCCGGATACCTTTAGGGTATCGGCAACTTTATCCGAAGGTAAGTCAAGTTCATCGGCCAACTCTTCGGGCGATGGCTTACGCTCATTTTCCTGTTCGAATTTTGAAAATGCTTTGTTGATTTTATTTAATGAACCTACCTGATTTAATGGCAAACGGACAATACGCGACTGCTCGGCCAATGCCTGAAGAATGGACTGGCGAATCCACCACACAGCATACGAAATGAATTTAAAACCACGGGTCTCATCAAATTTTTCCGCTGCTTTAATTAACCCAAGGTTACCTTCGTTAATAAGATCCGGTAAACTAAGCCCTTGATTCTGGTATTGTTTTGCAACAGATACTACAAATCGCAGATTTGCCCTTGTAAGTTTTTCGAGAGCAATACGGTCGCCCTTTTTGATGCGTTGCGCCAGTTCAACTTCCTCTTCTACCGATATAAGCTCCTCCCGGCCAATTTCCTGAAGGTACTTATCAAGCGATGCACTCTCTCTGTTTGTGATTGATTTCGTAATCTTAAGCTGTCTCATATAATATTATGATTGTTGCGTGTATTTCCTAACCATCTGATAAGATTATAACAAAAATGTTATATAACATGTTTTCATCTCAGGCAACAAAATTACGACGGGGATAGGGAAAAGTCAATTAAAAAAACTTAAAATACGACTACAAAAACACAAAACCCACTCAAACACCTGAATAACAGCTATTTGAGTGGGATGTTTTTTTTTAATATAATTGAAACATTACGATAAAAAGTATTTCAAATCCTACTCTTCCGGATCAATGGCTAAATAACCGGTTCTTCCGTTGGGATAAATTCCCGATATAAACAAACCACCATCTATGTTTTGTAATGCTTTTTTCAAATCGTCGATGGAAGTTATTTTGTAATCATTAATTTTTACAATAATATATCCCGGTCGCACGCCTGCATCCTGAAGTTTACCTTCGGAAAGCGACGTAACCTGTAAGCCATATCCGATTCCCAAACGGCTTTTTATATCATTCCCAACCGGCTTAAATTCAGCCCCCAGAAGTTCTAAACCCGATTTACTCCCTTTTTTCACAACTTCTGTATTCCCTAATCGATTCTTTAATGTAACTACAACGTTTTTGGTTTTACCATCGCGCACATATATTACATTTATTTTTGCACCAGGCCTGAATTGGCTTATTTGCTCCTGCAACTCAGACACAGACTTCACATCGGTATTTTCAATAGAAGTAATAATATCTCCTTTCTTCAATCCGGCTTGTGCGGCCGATCCGCCTTCTAAGACTTCGGCAATATAAGCCCCATCAAGTTGTTTAAGGTCTTTTTCTTTGGCCAATTCCGAAGTAATATCGGCAATTTGAACACCAAGTACAGCGCGCTGTACCTCTCCAAATTCAATAATGTCGCCAACTACTTTTTTTACAATGCTTACCGGCACCGCAAACGAATAACCGGCATAAGCACCGGTAGGGCTGGCAATGGCTGTATTAATACCGACTAATTCTCCACGCGTATTCACCAAGGCCCCCCCGCTGTTGCCGGGGTTCACTGCGGCATCTGTTTGAATAAACGACTCGATGCCAAGTTTCGACCGCTGATTACTGTTTATAATACCAATACCACGAGCCTTTGCACTAACAATACCCGCAGTTACTGTTGTTGAAAGATTAAACGGATTTCCTACCGCCAAAACCCATTCTCCAACCCTTAAATCATCCGAATTTCCAAATGATAGTATTGGTAAATCTTTCGCATCAATTTTAATCAATGCCAAGTCTGTTGTTGGATCAACCCCAACCACATTGGCCTTAAATGAACGTTTATCGTTCAGCACCACTTCAATATTTTTCGATTTCTCCACCACATGATTATTGGTTACAATATACCCGTCGGCCGAAATAATCACACCCGAGCCCGAACCTTCTACCGGCTGCGGCTCCATTTGCCCTTCGCCAAAAAAGAAATCAAAAAATGGATTCCCACTATTCAGGTTATTCTGTACATTCACTTTAACCTTCACATGTACAACCGCACTTATCGATCGTTCTGCAGCTTCTGTAAAATCTGTCGAAATGGCAGGTACGGCAGCCATATTTGCATATTTAGCAATAGGTTTCTGAGTCTGAACCACCATATTTTTAGGTCCATTCTCGAACTTACTGTAAACAAAAATCGAAAAAAATGACACTCCCAATGCAATTCCAATAGTTTTTAAACCATTTTTAAATTCGTAATTCATAGTTTCTATCATTTAATTATTTTACGTTATACTATACGGCTGAGATCAAAAAACGTTCCACAAGATTAAATCAAATTATTCTATTTAATTCTTATTAATTGGTATTAACGGTTTTTTATTATTCTCAAAAGAAAGTTTGTATCACTTTTTTTAATAGATTTAAACGCTCAAAAATAAAAACGAAAATGCAGATTTCATTTAAAAAATACCACGGTGCAGGTAATGATTTTGTAATGATAAATAACCTTGATGGTGAATACAATACATTATCGAAGGAGCAGATTGCTTTCATTTGTCATAGAAATTTTGGCGTTGGAGCCGATGGGCTAATGCTTTTGAATAAGGCTGAGGGATACGATTTTGGGATGCGTTACTTTAACAGTGATGGAGGTGAAGCAGAGATGTGCGGCAATGGAGGCCGCTGCATTGTTCGATTTGCCATAGACGAAAAATTATGTACAGCCGACAAACAGATTCACTTTATTGCAGCTGATGGCTCCCACGAAGCGATTGTTTTGCAAGACGATATACGAATAAAAATGATCGACATCGAATCGGGGATCCGGTTTGAGGACGGCATGTTAATAAATACCGGTGTACCTCATTTCGTTCAATTCATGGATCATATCGACAACATCGATATTAAGGTAGAAGGGAGAAAAAAAAGGTGGGATAATCGGTTCGGTCCGGAAGGTGCAAACATTAATTTTATCAAGGAGAACTCCGCTGGCAACCTTAATATCCGCACCTATGAACGCGGTGTTGAAGATGAAACATTGGCTTGTGGAACCGGTTGTGTGGCTACAGCACTTGTTTATTCTACGCTCTTCGAAAATGTAATTTCTCCTGTAAAATTGCAGGCAAAAGGAGGCCGGATTTCGGTATTTTTTAGGAATGATGCCGAAAAATTTTTCGACGTATGGCTACAGGGGCCGGCCCAATTTGTTTTTGAAGGCAAAATTGAAATCTAATCAGGTGATAAAAAAAGCGTTTACTCTGCTGTTTATCTTTTTTGTTCAGCAATTAGTTTATAGTGCTGTTGGTGACTCGCTTATTATTGGAGGAAAGAATGTGGCTATTGAGGATGCCGAAAAACGACTTGAGTATCTTCCAAAATATATCCAAACAAAACTCGCTATAACAATTTCCAGAGTGCTTACCGAGGAAGCACCGGAAAAATCTTTGAAATATGCAGAGATGGCGTTGCAGAACATTATCTCCGGACAAACTGCCAATAACGTATCATTGAATGAGTTACCCAAAGCACAACTTGCTCAGGTTTACTATCTCAGGGGGCGTGCACTTACCAATTTAGGGGATAATGATTTGGCGATTAAAAATTATTTTTCTGCTATTGACAATCTCGAACGAATTACCACCTACAACGAAAACAAATTCGATATTTATTGCAATATTTCGAATACATATAGTGCCAATAACCAATTTGAATTAGCCTGGAAATATTTGACAACGGCCGATTCCATAGGTAAAAAAATCGCTAAACCTGAGAAAACAGCTAACCTCTATTACACCAAAGCGATGTACTATGCAAGCATGCAAAACACCGATTCGGCACAACTTTACCTCAAAGAAATAATGAAATATCCCGATTCGAATTTGTATATATTTTTAAAAGGTAAAGCCGCATTACGTCTGTCTGTGATAAATTTCGCAAACTCAGAATATATCAGAGCAATAAATTATGCATTTCAATCAATCCATTATGCGCAACGAACCGGGCAAACCAATAATTTACTCGAAAGCTACATCTCTCTTATAAGCAGTTACAATGAATTAAACCGAACAACTGAGATTAAGTCTGTAATAGCATTGGTAAATACAACTGTAAATTGGCATAAGGTTTCAAATATTCAAAAATTTAACTGGGAATTAACAAAATCGAGATTTTACGAAAAAAATGGCGACTTAAAATCTGCCACCCAGTGCCTCAACAGTGCAATACAACAAATGAACACAGAACGCACATTTCAAAGGAGTCTTGTATCAGAAAATATTTCAAGACAATTCGAAATTCAACAAAAAGAAAAAGAGATCGAAATCTTAAAATTGAACAGCTTTATTGAAACACAAAAACAACTGAAAATAAGACTTTTACAATACTTTTTTGTTATAATAATTGCATTCATCGCAGTGGCGTTTGGATTGGCCTATAGAAACAGAAAAACAAAAACAAAGAATCAGCTGACGATATTGCAACAACGGGAAGAAATAGCAAGGGAAAAATTGATTACCAACATTAACCAGTCGCAATTAAGAGCCACAAAAGCCCAGCTTACAGGTCAGGAACTCGAGCGTGATCGAATCGGGAAAGAGTTACATGACGGTGTTGGTGGCGCATTGGCAGGAATAAAACTTACACTTGAAGCAACACCTTATACATCTGTAACGCAAGATTTTGTGAATATGATAAAATCGATGATTCATAAAACAACACAGGAAGTACGATTAATTTCGCACAATCTTGTACTGCCAAGTTTTCACAATGCAACGCTGGAAGATAATGTCGAAGACCTTTTTGAAGACATTCTGATTAAAAATGGCATCAAAGTATCGTATTCGGTTTATCCAACCAAAAACTGGGATATATATCAGTCCAACATTTACCGAATTCAACTTTACAGAGTTATTCAGGAAATATTTACAAATATCTATAAGCATGCAAAAGCATCGGAAGTAGAAATTCAGATTGTAAAAAATAATGAATCACTCATCATAACCATCGAAGACAACGGAGTTGGGTTCGACATTACCGAAGCAAAGAGAAACGGAATTGGCATTAAAAACATTCAGTCGCGAACCGATTTTCTCGATGCAAAATTATCGTTCGATTCTATGCCTCTCAAAGGCACATTTATAAGTATCGAAATCCCATTAAAATCCAAAATAATCGACGCAAATGAATAAGCTAAAAGTAGTAGTTGCCGACGATCACCCTTATGTACTGAACGGCATTTGTACATTAATCGAACAATTTGAAGAGCTTGAAGTGATTGGTAAAGCCGCAAGCGGCGTTGAAGCATATCAATTGATTAAAGACAACAAAGTCGATATTCTTGTCACCGATTTCGAAATGCCGCATATGAACGGACAGGAACTCATCGAACGAGTGAACCAAACACATCCATTTGTGCGTATCATCGTATTATCCATGCATAATGAGGCATGGCTTATCAAAAGGCTTATGCGCAGACGGGTATCGGCAATTCTTTCAAAATCGGCAAAAGAAACCGAATTCGGACTTGCGCTCGAATCACTAAAAAAAGGCGACTTTTTTATGGATTCTATTATTAGCGAACAAGTTGGAAATGAAACTAACCAGTCTGATATAAATCGAATTGAAGGCGAACCTGAAAATCTGGTTCTTACAAACCGCGAGATTCAAGTAATGCAACTGATATACGAAGGCTATTCGACAAAAGAAATATCTGAAAAGATACACAAAAGTCTGAATACGATTGAAACACATCGCCGAAACCTGTTTCTGAAGTGTGATGTTAAAAATATTGCCGGCCTGATACGTTTCGGCATTCAAAAAGGATATGTTGAAATTTAACGTGGTATTAAGAAGTTGTAAGTTCACGAAATACAGCTTCGAGCGATTGTTCTTTTTTATTTAACAATAAAATAGGATTTTGCATCGCAACGCACGCTTCAAAAATAGCAGGCCTCAATTCCGGCTCTCTCGTTTTTATAACAAACCGGTTTTGGGGCATCGGCTCAACTGCGGTAACGCCTTTAATTTTTTGCAAATCGCCAACCGAAGCAGGATGCAGCAATTGCAATTCTATTTCGGTTATTGGATTTTCGAAAGTTTCACCGGCAGAGCTATCGGCAACCAATATGCCATTATGCATTATAATCGTTCTACTGCATAATGCCTTTACTTCCTGCATAATATGAGTCGATAGCAATATTGTTTTCGATTGTCCTAATTCCAAAATGAGCCGCCTAACCTCCAAAATTTGGTTCGGATCCAAACCTGTTGTTGGTTCATCCAAAATAAGAACATCGGGGTTATGAAGTATTGCCTGAGCCAGCCCGAGTCGTTGCCGATAACCTTTTGAAAGTGAACCGGAAAGCTTTGAAACCACACGCTCAAGACCTGTTATGGAAATTATTTCGTCAATCCGACCGGGGTTTATGGTTTGTGCCGGATAAAAGCCAACTGCATATTCGAGGTATTCCCTAACTATCATATCCGGATACAACGGGTTGTTTTCGGGCAGATATCCAACAGAGAGCAGATGCTTGGTTTTACCTTGAGCAACAGTAACACCGTTAATATTAACAGTGCCACTATCGGCCGACAAAAAACCGGTAATAATTTTCATCATCGTCGACTTTCCGGCTCCATTAGGACCAAGAAACCCTACAATTTCACCAGCACCAACATTAAACGACACATTTTTTAGTGCCTCGGTTGATCCAAACCGTTTCGAAACTGCATTAATTTCAATCATTAATCTAACTATTTTAACCCGAAACAAAAGTATTAAAAATCAGATTGAAATCCTGAATCAATTGTAGAAACAATATTCTTATACAGAAATCCATTAAATAACAATAAATATTAACATTAGACGCGAATTTGTTTTGTTCCTATTGATTGGTGTCATAATTTTGCAATCGGACAGTATTACATTGGGATAAAGTAAAATAATATATGAATTCACAAGCAAAAGAATTAAACGATGCCATTTTGGCAAACAATCCGGGCGTATTTGAAATGCTCTCAACAAGAGGTCAGGAAATCTACTTCCCCAAAAAAGGTATTCTGGGCCAATCGGCCGAAGCGGCCAGTGCAAAAATTAACGCAACCATCGGAACAGCTGTTGACGATGATGGCACACCAATGCGGTTGAAATCAATTGCGTCGAAGGTAAATCTCGATGCAGGCAAAGTATTTCCATATGCACCAAGTTTTGGCCGCCCCGACATACGCAAACGCTGGAAGGAAATGATTTACGAAAAAAACCCATCGCTTGCCAATAAAGAGATTTCGTTGCCTGTAGTTACAAATGCCCTAACCCATGGCATCAGCATGGTTGGATTCATGTTTGTAAATGACGGCGATGAAGTAATTATTCCAAGTTTTTACTGGGATAATTACGATTTGGTATTGGGTAATGGATACGGTGCCAACTTAAAACAATACAACCTCTTTAAAAACGGGAAGCACGACACCCGGGCTTTGCGCGAAACTCTGCTCGAAGGTCCTATTGGAAAAAAAATAGTCGTTCTCAATTTCCCGAATAACCCAAGCGGCTATACCCCAACAGTATCGGAAATGCAGGATATTGTTGAAGCAATTAAAGCCTCGGCCGACAAGGGGAATAAGGTAATTGCAGTGCTTGACGATGCATATTTTGGATTGGTTTACGAACATGGTGTGGAGTTGGAATCGGCTCTTTCATACATGGCCGAACTGAGCGAAAATGTTTTGGTTGTTAAATGCGATGGTCCGACAAAAGAAGACTATGTTTGGGGTTTCAGGGTTGGATTCATGACGTATGCCATAAAGGGCGGAAATGCAGCACTTTACGGTGCACTCGAAAGTAAAACCGCAGGTGCAGTTCGTGGAAATATCAGCAACGCCTCCAACCTGTCTCAATCGCTGTTGATGGAAGCATTTACATCGACCGAATATGCCGGCGAAAAGAAGGAAAAATTCGAAATTATGCAATCGCGCTACAACGAGGTAAAAGCCGTACTCGAAAACGAGAGCTACAAACAATATTTCAACGCATTACCTTACAATTCAGGGTATTTTATGTGTATTGAATTAGCCAATGGTCTGGATGGAGAAGAAACCCGCCAGCTTTTGATAAAAAAATACGGAATTGGTGTAATCTGTTTTGGGAATCTTTTACGTATTGCCTATTCTTCGGTATCTGTAAAGAACATAAAACCACTATTCGACGGAATATTGGAAGCGTGTAAAGAACTTTCAAAAAACTAATTCACATAGTATCAGAAACATAAAGCGTTACCAATATTCGGTAACGCTTTTTTTACGCGAACTTTTAACACCATTACACGCCAAATGCAATAAATAAACTATTTTTGTAATGAATGAAAGTAATATGAGTTGGACAAACTATCACTGTCATACTGAGTTTTGTGATGCAAGAAGTACTGTAGAAGCTTTTGTAAATGAAGCTATTGACAATAATGTAAGTATATTGGGTTTCTCGGGTCATGCACCGGCACCTTTTAAGTCGCGCTGGAACATAGACCCCGAAGTATTGAACCGGTATTTTACCGAAGTGAACAGGGTAAAAGAGACCTACGCTGGTAAAATTAAAATATATTGTGGTCTCGAAGCCGATTTTATTGAAAATAGCTGGAGTGCCCATTCCGAAATTATATCAAGTGCCCCAACGGATTACATTATTGGATCAATCCATTATCTGGCAAAATTCGAAGATGGAGAAATTTGGGCCATTGACGGCCCCGACGAATCGTTCGATAAAGGTGTTAAAGAAATTTTCGGAAACGATATTAGGAAATTAGTTAAAACCTATTGCAATACATCGCTTAAAATGCTTGAACTTGGTGGTTTCGAAATAGTTGGTCACATAGACAAAATATATCAGCATGGCAAACGATATTTCGATATTAACGAACCATGGTATACAAGTTTAATGAATGAAGTAATTCATTATGCCATTGAAAAAGATTATATTATCGAGATTAACACAAAATCGATCGATAAACTTGGAATATTATATCCTCATAAACAATTTTTCAAAACTTTAAAGAACAATAGAGCCAGAATAACCATAAATTCAGACACGCACGACAGTGGACTTATGGTATTAGGGATGCAACGTGCAGCACGATTACTAAACGAAGCAGGATTAACATCTGTCACTGAGTTTATTAACAACCAATGGATTCAATGTCCGTTTTCCGAAAAGGGTATCATTACAAATTAAAAAGAATGTTTTTACTTACACTTATCGTATTTACAGTTATAATAAGCTACAAAGGGTTTAATGACAATTCGGTAATCAACAAGCTCATTTTCAATCCATACAATGTGGTTCATAAAAAAGAGTATTCGCGTATGTTTACGCATGGATTTATCCATGCCGATTGGTCGCATTTGCTTGTTAATATGCTTGTATTATTCTCGTTTGGACACGCTATTATTCGCAATTTTGGCGATTTTTTAACGCCCTACCCAACCATGCTCTTCATTGTAATGTATTTTGCAGCCCTACCTGTATCGTCGCTATACGCATTAAAAAAACACAGCAACAACTACTATTACAATGCATTGGGTGCATCAGGGGCGGTTTCGGCAGTGGTTTTTGCAAATATTTTCTTTGAGCCATGGACCATGCTTTACTTCTTTGGAATCATTCCGATTCCGGGGATACTGTTTGGTGCAGGTTATCTCTACTATTCGTACACCATGAATAAAAAAAACAACGATAATACAGGACACGATGCACATCTTTTTGGTGCAATTTTCGGATTGATATTTCCGGTTTTAATTAAACCAGAGTCTATATTTCTATTTTTAGCAAACTTAACATCAGTACATTTATGAACAAAGCCGTATTTCTCGATCGCGACGGTGTTATAAACAGTGACGAAGGCCATTACTATATTTATAAAAAAGAGCATTTTGCTTTGAACCAAGGTGTAGGCGAAGGATTAAAATTACTACAGGACGATGGATTTTTACTCATTGTAATAACCAATCAGGGCGGAATCGCTAAGGGCGTGTACACCCATGAAGATGTAGCCAACGTACATGAAAAAATGGCTCAACTACTAAAAAATTTCGGGGTGGTTCTTACCGACATATTCTACTGCCCGCATCACGATGAGGTAGAGAAATGTTTGTGCAGAAAACCAGGCAACCAGAATATAGAAAAAGCAATAGCCATCTACAATATCGACCGCAACTTATCGGTAATGATTGGCGACCATAACCGCGATATTGAAGCTGGTAAAAAATCGGGATTGCACTGTTATAAAGTAAAAACCAACGACAATTTTTTACCAACCAGCGTACAGATTGTAAAAGATATGAAAAAAGCATAATTATCTCATAATCAAAACAAAATAATGACTAACCGGTACATTTTATTCAATGGGAAACTATCACAAGAAGCTACATTTGTACTTCCCCACCCCAATCGCGGGTTTCTGTATGGCGATGGCCTGTATGAGAGCATGTGTGCCACCGGTTCGAATATCTATTTTTTTGATCGTCATTTTGCCAGGCTCTCCAATGGCTTGGAAGCACTTGGGTTTGAACCAACTACCGATTTTTCGAAAGAAAAGCTATTCCGCCAGATTACTCAACTGCTTAACAAACAACGAAATTTTACGCTCAATCGAATTCGACTTACTGTTTGGCGCAATCCGGGCGGTAAATTTGCACCAACCGATAATGGCATTATGTATATGGCTTTGGCCGAACCAATTGAAGGCAAACCATTTGAATTAAACCATAACGGGATGCTTACCGACCTCTGCACCCAAATTGGAAAAGAACCTTCGGTTTTCAGCAGGTTTAAAACACTTAGTTCCATCAATTATGTTCTTGCAGCCGATTGGGCAAAACGCAACAATCTGGATGATGCGATACTGCTCAACCACCGGGGCGAATTAGTTGAATCTACTTCATCTAACCTATTTTTGGTATTTGGCAAAACCATTATTACGCCACCACTTTCATCAGGTTGCATTGAAGGCGTAATGCGTGGTATTGTTATAAAAATTGCTTCGGAGGTCGGTTTCGAGGTTATCGACAGTCAGCCTGTATATCCGCACCAAATAAACAATGCCGACGAAATGTTTCTTACGAACGGCGTTAAAGGCATACAGTGGGTGTTGGGCTATGGACGTAAAAGATTCTTTAACACTGTAACCAAACTCATAGCATCGCAGTTACTTACTGCAAATTAATCATTAACAAATACTACTGCCCGGTAAATTGGCGTTGCGTAGCGCGTAAGGGAATGAAGCGGTAGCCCGCAACCGAGCCTGCGAGGTGAGGACTACAAGCGGAATGCCCGGCCCGAGCCCGGGCGAGGGATACGCCCAAAACATATTATGAAAAAAGCCGCCCGGGGAAGGCGGCTTTAAAAACTATAAAGGGAAATAACTAATCAATGAGTGGAACTCATGCTTGCAATAATGTTTTGAGTTCCAACATGGTAAAGTTACAACTTTTATTTAGACCAAATACATATTACAACATTAAATATCGCTAATATCTCTTAATAATAGTTTTGAGAATAATTTACAAATGTCGGTCTTAAGAGTGTCGACCGGCATATTTTTCAATTCTGCCACATAATTGTACATGTCGTTAATAGGGATATTTGCATCGTCGGTTTCGAGGAAAAACGTGCCCGAAGGCATTTGAACCACTACTTCGGCCAATTGTGGGGTAGTAATAACTGCCCGGCCAAATGATACAGCAATACCGTGCTTAGCAAGCATTTGGGCTGTGGTAAAATTGCCACGAAAACCATGCAGAACCCAGGGCATTCGGCACTCGGCCTTAATTCGTATTGCAAGAATGCGGTCGAGGCTCTTTACACTGTGCAGAATAATGGGTAATTGAAGTTTTTCGGAGAGAAAGACCTGTTGTACAAAAGTTCGTTCTTGTGTGGCTGCATCGGGTCCACGCAGTTTATCGAAACCGCATTCGCCGATAGCTATGGGGTTAAATTCGGTAATTTTGGAAGCCAGAAGTTCAATTCCATCGGCAATATCTGCATGCCATGGATGAATACCAATGGTATAAAATGTTTCTTTCGGTATTTCGAACAATTCGTCGACATTGTAGGATTGAACGGTAACGATACCTGGTAAAATTTCGTTTGGGCAGTGGTTGTGGATATCGATAAAAGAATCACTGCAATTCATTAATATAATTTATTAGTTTTTGAAGATATTCGATTGATTTTTCGTCGCCTTCGTTTGGTGCCCATAGCGCAAACTGTTTATCGGTTTCGGGAACATACGGACCATCTTTAATTTCGTATACTACCGTACCGGTTTGAAGTGAGACCACATTATGAAAGACACCGGGCGGAACTTCGCCTGCATACACACCCATTTCGGGCGAAATTATATGACAATGCACTATTTCACCGTCATCGCTATATTCAAAAAGGGCCACTTTGCCTCTTAAAACGATAAAAACCTCCCGTTTTTCGGGACTTCGGTGGCAATGCGGTGCTGTGTATGTACCTGGTTCGAAGGCATTAAGCATCCGGTTTATCGGGTCGCTTAGCTCGGTATGGTAATTCAGATTTTTACGTAACCTGAGACTTTGGGATGCCTGCTGCGAAAGCCCATCTAAAATAGCGTTGTCTATTATCTTTATCATTTTACTACAATTTTTCGGTGATATAACGGGTTATTGTTTCCATTAGATGAACCCTGTCGGGGCCAATAACATTATGCGGATGTCCCGGATAAACCATATAATCAATAAGAATATGATTATCGACACAGCTCTTTACAAAAGCCAGGCTATTCTGCCAAACCACAGTCGGATCTACTGTGCCATGGATTATCATCAGGCGATCTTGTAATAACCCGGCCCTCGAAAGTAACGAACAATTGGCGTAGCCTTCGCGGTTTTCGGATGGCTTATCCATGTATCGCTCGCCATACATTATTTCGTAATACTTCCAGTCGATAACCGGGCCACCGGCAACACCAACTTTAAATACTCCGGGGTAATGGGTGAGCATCGAAATGGTCATATATCCGCCATAGCTCCAACCATGCAGTGCCATTCTTGCTGTATCGGCGTAACCAAGGCCGGCAAGATATTTTACGCCTTCCATCTGATCTTCCATTTCACACTTTCCCAATTGCCGGTGTATAACAGCTTCGAACGTTTGCCCGCGATTGGCTGAACCACGATTATCGACCGTAAACGTTATAAAGCCCCTATAAGCCATATATTGCTGCCAACGCTTAACAGACCACTCCCATCTGTTTGTAACCAACTGTGCGTGCGGACCACCATAAACATATACAATTACAGGATACTTTTTTGTTGAATCGAATTGAAACGGCAACATCATTCTTCCGAACAAATCGGTTCTTTTATCGGCAGATTTAATAATCATATTGCGCACCTCGGGCAAAACAAAATCTTTAAGCGGGTTCTCATTAACGTACACTGACTTTATTTTATCCGGTGCTTTAACCGGTATTATATCGGCCTGAGACGGAACGGTTTCCGAGGTCCAATTATCGAATATTGCCGTTCCGTTTTTTGCAAGAACCGCAGAATGCGTTCCCGGCTTTTTGGTGAGTTTCTGCCGTTTACCATTGGCTATATTTACCTTGTAAATGTGTCGGTCTAATGGCGATGATTCAGTCGATTCAACAAAAACTTCACTATTTTTTGGACTGAACCCCAGAATGCCGGTAATTTCGAAATCGCCGGACGTAATTTGCCGGAGCAAATCGCCGTTCGTATTATACAAATACAAGTGGTTGAACCCGTTACGCCTGCTTTGCCAAACAAATTTATCGGGCTGACCCGGCAAAAACAGGGCCGGATTTTGAGGTTCGACATAAGTATTGGATGTTTCGGTAAAAAGCGTTTTTTCGAATGAACCTGATTGTGAATTATAGGAATTAAACCACATGGTGTCTTGTCCGCGATTAATTTCTGCAACGTAAATATGCTTTGAATCGGGTGTCCACGAAATATTTGTAAAGTACCGGTCGACCGGTTCACCCGTATTAAGAAAAATAGTTTGACCTGAACCCGTATCGAAAACACCTATTGTAACTTGGTGGGATATTTGCCCGGCCATAGGATATTTTATTTCTTGAACCACTGCCGGAGTAGCGGAAATATCGACCAAAGGATAATCGGTAACCATGGACTGATCCATCCGGTAAAAGGCAAACGATAAACCATTGGGCGACCAAAATATGCCGTTTTCTATTCCAAACTCGTTACGATGAACACTTTGACCATAAACGATATGACTTGAACCATCGGTTGTGATCTGTATGGGTTCATTATTTGGTTTCAGAAAAAATAAATTATCGTTTGTCACAAATGCTACGCCACCTGTTATCGGGTTTAAATTCCGAATATCTGCCTCTGCCGAAATTGGCATTACCGAAGCATCTATATTTAATGCGTTATAAACAACTGCAGATTTGAATAAAAGTTTGAGCGAACCATTGCCATCCGGGTAGTAATCAACCAAGTTCTTAAAATCCAAACTATCACCAACAAAATCAACTTTTCCGTTAAGATTAAACAGTGTAGTCATAGTTCCATCGGTGCCAATCTTCACCAATTTCTCATCGAACTTGCCGATCCACTGGTTCACACCAAAAGGCTTTACTAAACTAAAATATTTGGCAGAATAACGATTGTATGTTTTACTACCGGGAATACAGGCATCGAAAGGGATAAAACGGTTTTGACAAAAACCATTTACAGAAAAAAGCACCAGAACAGTAACAAGAGAAATACGTAGCATAATTTCTAAATCAATGAAATTGAGAACCGAATTAAAACAATTTAACTTTAACCAGAAAGCTATTGCGGAAATAAAAACTTAAATATATGTTGATAACCATCTTTGTTTAATTGCAATAAAAGTAACAATTACTCCGAAATTAAAAAAAGCATTTCGTAAGTAAAAAAAAACAATTTATTTTCATTATTTAATAACAAATATTTAACTTGCAGCAAATAATTTGGAAAATTGCAGCAGATGAACTGGACACAGGAAAACAATGAACAAAAAGGTACAACCTCGGGTGGACTACCATACTTGATTGCTGCACCGATAACCAAGGCTATTGGCACCAATGAAACAACCCAACAATTTGTGATAGAAACAGTTTCGAAACCGAACCCGAAATTTGTAGCACAAGGCGATACCGTTTACATTGAAAATTCGACCATTGAGCACTTTTCCAAAAACAGATTTCCCATTAGCTTGTGGATTAAAAACAACGACAAAACAGTTTACTGTATTCTAACACATATAATAGAACATAAGTTGGTTCTGCTTTTACCATTGGACCATGTGAAACTTGACTCGGAAAGCTTATTAAATACATTTTTTGAGATTTATTCGTCGGCATTGATAATCGGAAATATTAAGGATGAAAAAATTTTGCTTATTAACAAGAAAGCAAAGGAACTACTCGTGACAGATAATTTGTCGGATCGGCCATCTTTTTCAGAACTATTTGGTTCAGCCAGTAATACATTATGGGAAAATGTGGCTGCGAATAACTCGAAACGAACTGAAATAGAATACAAACGACCGAACCAATCGATACTGAATCTTTGGATAACCTCAGACTACATTGTACTTGGAGATGAAACTTATTTTATTTTGACCATTACAAACAGAACCCATGAAGCAGCTCAGGAAAGATTATTAAACCTCAATCAATCTATAGCGCAATCTATTCTAAACTTCATGCCATCTCATATCAGTTTTAAAGATTTAAATGGACGATATATCGAACTGAACGAAAATGAAATAAAGGAAATAGGGTTAAAAAAATCGGAAATATTATATAAAACACCTGAAGAACTTTTTGATGCAAATATTGCCAAAGAGATCAGGCAGTTAGAAGCTAAAGTTCTTACCGACAATCAATTACACAAATCGGAAGTAGAAATTCATAATGAGCTTGGAGAGTCGAAGTATTTTTTGATGCACACTTCGCCATGGTACGATAATAATGGTGAACTTACCGGTACTTTCGATTTTGATATTGACATTACCGAAATGAAACAATTGGAGATAAAACTAAGGGAAAGTGAAAAACGATACCTTGAATTTATCGAGAATCTGCCTGAACTAATTTGCGAAATAGACCTTAATGGAAAAATTTTGTATGTAAATCAATATGCCATATCGAAATTTGGATATACCAAGCAAGAGGTATACGCAGAAACATTTAACGTATTCCAAATTTTTGCCGAATCGGACAGATTACGCGCGTATGACTCGTTGAAAACCAGGCTAAAATCGGGAGACCCCACTCCGGTTGAATATATGGCAATAACCAAAACCGGCACTGAATTTCCGGTTATTGTTTACGTTACCCCAATTGTATCTCAATCGAAGGTCGTTGGGATGAGAGGTGTAATGATTGATATCACAGAAAGAAAAAAGAACGAACAATTTCTCGAAAAAGCACTGGCTACAAATCAGATGATGCTTGAAGGCATTCCCTTTGGCGTACTTATTATAGACAAAACACGAAGAATAATCAATACCAATGCAGCAGGCCTCGAAATTTTAAACCGAAAGCGAGATGAATTAGTCGGGCAAACTTGTCCGACAGAAATTTGCTCCGATCGCGAAATTTGCGCTACACTCGATATCGGTTCAAAAATAGTAGACGAAAAATCATTTATTGATAACAAAGGAGAAACAAAATATTTAATACGCTCGGTAACACCAATTTTAATTGATGGAGAAAAAGTCTGTTTGCAATCTTTTGTAGATATTACCTCTCAAAAACAGGCAGAAGAGCGATTTTTAAAAACATTCAACTCGTCGGTAGCCATGATGCTGATCGTTCGAAAGGCAGATGGTTCAATAATCGAAGTCAATCAAACGACACAAAAAGCTCTCGGGTTTATTCCAAGTGTAATTACTCAGCTCGATTATATTGACGATTTGACAGATGCAGGACGAAAAATATCGGATTTATTAGCAATTGAATCAGTTACAAATCAGGAATTTACTATCAAAAACAGCAATAATACCTCATTAATTGTTTTGGTATCTGCCGAAGAAATTACAATAAGATCAGATCAGTATCAGTTATTTATGATAACCGACATTACAGAACGGAAAAAAGCAGATTTGGAAATACAACGCAACCTTAAACAACAAGAAATTCTGTCTCAAATTTCCATGACACTCAATTCGCTGGAGGATTTTGACACAAACATCAACGATGCGCTGGCTATTATTGGAGAACATGTAAATGTAAGCCGTGTGTATATTTTTCAGGATTCGGCAAATGGAGAAACAACAACAAATACCCATGAGTGGTGCAATGTTGGGATTTCGAATAAGAAAGACAAATTAGTAAATATACCGTATACCGAAATTTCTTCGTGGAAGAGAATGCTTGAAAACAGTGGTATTGTATATTCCGAAGATATTTCACTTCTGCCGGCGGATATTAGCAAAATACTTAAGCAACAAAGTATTAAATCAATTATCGTATTTCCGTTATTTGTCGAAAACCAGATTAAAGGATTTGTGGGATTTGACGAATGCATTACTGAAAGAAAATGGTCTAAATCGGAAATAGAACTACTCAAAACATTAACAAACATTTTGAGCAATGCAGTCGAGAGAAAAACCAATGACCTTGAAACAAAAGCCATTATAAATTCGCTCCCCGATTTACTGCTCCACATTAATAAGCAAGGATTTATTTTAAATCACAACCAGACGAATCAGGTTTCACCTTTTGAAGATATTGTTAAAAAAAACAAAAGAATTTTCGAAACAGATTCGCGTTCTCTGGGACAAGAGATTCTCTTTAGTATCGAAACGACCTTCGACACTTACCAGCATATTTTTGAATTTGAGTACGAACGAGCGGGTCAAATTCTCGATTTTGAAGCAAGGTTCACTAAAATCAATGACAATGAACTTATTGCTTTGGTACGTGACATAACCGAACGAAAAAAGTCTGAGAAAATTTTGTCAGTAAGTAAGGAGCGAGCCGAACAAGCATCCATTGCAAAAAGTCAATTTTTGGCTAATATGAGCCACGAAATTCGAACACCCATGAACGCAATTTTGGGGTTTAGCGAAATACTTTTGGAATCGACCACAGACCCTAAGTTTGTAAAGCATTTGAGTACAATACTTTCCAGCGGACGCACCTTGCTTGCATTAATAAACGACGTACTCGACTTATCGAAAATTGAGGCCGGAAAGCTGGATATTGAACCAATGCCAACCGATATTTCGGCGTTGATATTCGACATGCAACAACTATTTGGGAGCAAAGCTGCAACACAAGGTATTGCATTTCATGTGGATGTAGATGCATCGGTACCACAAACACTGTTGATTGATGATATCCGTATCAGGCAGGTGCTGTTTAATCTGGCAGGCAATGCCGTAAAATTTACGCACAGCGGATTTGTCAAAATCTCAGCCAAAGCATTGCCTACCAATCATTCGGGCAAAATAGACCTGACCATAGAGATTCAGGACACCGGCATTGGCATTGCTCCGGAGCAAATTGAAGAGGTATTTGAGGCTTTCAGGCAACAAGATGGCAATATTACACGCAAATATGGCGGTACCGGACTCGGTTTGGCAATTACCCGAAAGCTGGTTGAGAAAATGAACGGCGAAATATCGGTGATTAGCAAACCGGGTAGCGGAAGCACATTTGTAGTAAAACTCTTTGGTGTTGAAAAAGTTGCACACTCGTTACAAAAGCTTGAGCAGGACGAACGAGCCACAATTTCGAAACTAAAATTTAAAGGCCAGAAGATTTTGATTGTCGACGATTTTCAATTAAATATCGACATGATTACCGAAATGCTTAAAAATCTGAATCTCGACATTATTACTGCCGAATCGGGCGAAGAGGCTGTTACGATGGCAACCAATCATTCTCCGGAAGTTATTTTAATGGATATCAGAATGAAAGGAATGTCGGGAGTAGAGGCCACAAGCATATTACGACATCAAAATGGAACCAAAGATATTAAAGTTGTTGCATTTACAGCTTCGGCAATGAAAACTGAATACGAAGAGTTTAGTGAGCTATTCGATGCGGTACTCTTGAAACCAGCCAAAAAACGCGATATTCTCGAAACCTTAAAACAATTTATTGAATTTGAGGATCATTCTATAAAACTGGCACCGGAATCAAAATTCGCTCAACTAACGGTAACAGATAAAGTTTTGTTACAAACTGCAATTAGTGAAATTGAAAATAATGTAATGCCCCTTTGGAGTCAGCTCAAAGAGAATCTAATTATTTTTGAGATAAAAGAATTTAACGACCAACTCAAAGATTTTGCAGAACAACACCAATGTAACACAGTTGTAGAATACTGTATAAAAATGGATGAATACATCAGTATGTTTGATATAGAAGGCGTTGAATCGCACATGAAACAATTTCCGGAATTGATTAATTATTTAAAAACTTATCTCTGATAATATGATCGAAGAATTAAAACCGTCGGATTTTACAATGCTAATTGTAGACGACAACCCTCAAAACCTTATGGTTTTAGGGAGTATACTACAGAAAGAAGGATTTAAAATTGCTGCCGCAAAAGATGGTAAAGCGGCAGTAGAATTGGCTCATAAGGTGAATCCCGATATGATTCTTATGGACATTATGATGCCGGAAATGGATGGTTATCAGGCTACTAAAATATTAAAATCGGAAGAACGGTATCAAAATGTGCCGATTATATTTTTGAGCGCAAAAACCGAGGCAGAGGACATCGTTGAAGGATTTTCGGCCGGCGGGGCCGATTATATTACAAAACCATTTAAAAAACTGGAACTGCTTATCAGGGTAAGACATCACCTGGCACTTCGACGCTCGCGGCAAATAATTGAAGAGCAAACAGAAACACTCCGAAAAATAATTGCAACCCGCGACAAATTATTTTCAATTATTGCACACGATTTACGCAACCCGCTGGTTAACATTAAAATGCTGATTACCGGGCTGCAACAATCGAAAATAAACCTGTCGCCCGAAAAATCGGAACGAATGATGATGCTTTTCAGCAAAAGCGTGGATGAAACCTACTCAATGCTCGAAAATTTGCTTGAATGGGCACGTAGTCAACGGGGAACCATTAACCACAATCCGGCACCTTTTAGTGTAAAAATGGCAATTACCGAAGTCACCAACCTTTTTGAGGAACCATTAAAACGTAAAGGACTCGAATTAAAAATCACAATCGCCGAAGATTTTAATGTATATGCCGATAAAAATCTATTTACAACCACACTTCGAAACCTCATCAGTAACTCTGTAAAATTTACACCAACAGGATTTATCGAAGTTCAGGCTTCACCAGGCGAAATGGTAGCCACAATAAAAGTGATTGACACAGGTTTGGGAATAAGCAGCGAAAATATAGGCAAACTTTTTAAAGAGACCGAGCACTTTTCGACTTATGGCACCTCCAATGAAAAAGGTTCGGGCTTAGGGTTGAACCTTTGTAAGGATTTTGCCGAAAAAAATGGCGGAACCATTGGTGTAGAAAGTGAAGAAGGAAAGGGATCGACTTTCTGGTTTACCGTACCACACGAAGAATAGCAAA
>QKHT01000127.1 GCA_003249935.1 Bacteroidota bacterium | reverse complement strand
CCTGAAGAGATTCGCGTATCAGGAGCTCGTATAAAAAAGTATGAAATTAAAAAAGGGGCTAAAGAAAACCTCAGCAACGATTTTCCGATATTCCGTTTAGGCGACTTTTTATTGATGAAAGCAGAGACACAGATTCGCTTAGGTAAAAATGGCGACCAATGGGTGAACCAAATACGATCGAGAGCAGGCGTGAGCAATTTTAGCAACACCACGCTCGACATGCTATTGGCCGAGCGCGGCCGTGAAATGTTTGCAGAAGGACACCGCAGACAAGACCTTATTCGCTTTGGAAAATGGGAAAATGCATGGTGGGAAAAACCAGCAACAAATGGAGACAAGCGAACTTTTCCAATTCCCAAATGGGCAACAGATGTCAATCCAAATTTATTAGCAAATTAATAACAGTTTAAAGCTTTGTATAATTTTAATGAGTATTATTATGAAAAAACAATTTATTAAAACCGCATTATGGCTTGCACTCGGAGCCACATCAACGCTGGGTTTTGTAGCATGTAACAATGACGACAACGGCGGTGGAGGAACAACAATTCTTGTAGAAGATGGTTTCTATATCAAAGGCGCTGGTACAGCATTGACCGAACTCGATGCTAAAGGGATGATGACCACCGCTAAAAATGAAGTTCTACAAACAGATCGCGCAAATTTAAAGGAAATTTACGTTGCCGTAAAAGCAGGTTCGGCTGGCTTTAACATTGTTGAAGTTGCAGGTAAAACAACTAAAACCTATGGGCCGGGCACCGATTTCGCAGTTGTTGCAGAAGCAGCACGCAATGTAGATGAACCAAAAGTTGATTTTTGGCGTGGTTCATACAAAGAATCGACAACACCATTTACTGTACCTTCCGATGGTTTATACCAGGTGGTTATTGACAAAGAATTGATGAAGGTAGCGGTTATTCCGGTAGCATGGGGTGCCATTGGTTCTGCCACACCAGGCGGTTGGGGCGAAAGCACACAGGCAACAGCTTCGGCTTTTGACCTTAACAAAATGACCTGGACTATTAACGAAATCACCTTGATTAAAAGCGATTGGAAACTGCGTAACAACAACGGTTGGAAAGTAATTCTCGATGAAAACCTCGATTTGGGTAGTGGCAACAAAGGTGTAAAAGTGAACACAAACTTCGGTGGTGCAATTAATGCATTAGCTGCAGGTGGTGGCAACTTTGTAAACGACAAATACGGTATTTACAAACTCGTGATTACCTGGGAACTTGGTAAAACACATACTTTAGCCGTTACTTGGGTAAAAGACGGTGAACCACTGCCCGAATATCCAGCAGATTTGTACATGATTGGTGATGGCGTTGGCGATTGGGTATGGGCAAATACCGACCTTAAAATGATTCCGGTAAACAGTCATCCTGAAGCATTCTGGAAAATTGTTTGGATGAATGAAACAGGTAGTTTTAAAATGGCTCCCGTAAAAGATTGGAAAGGTGACTTTGGTTGCAGTGATGACACAAAGAAAGGTGAAATTGATTTCAAAAAAGGAACAACCAACATTCCGGTTCCTGGTGTAGCAGGCTATTACATGGTATGGGTAGATTTGAAAAAAGATTCAATTTCTATTACAAAACCTGAAGTATACCTTATTGGCGATGCAGTAGGATCGTGGGATGCCGCAGTTGCAGCCAATAAATTTACCGTGGATAACACAAACAGCGTACTCACAATCACAAAAACACTGTCGGCCGGTAATTTAAGAATGCATGCATGGCACAAATGGCATGGTGACTGGTGGCAGAGTGAATTCAACGTAATCGACGGTAAAATTGAGTTCCGTGGCACAGGTGGCGATCAGGCAGCAGTTCCTGTAACAGCAGGTTCAAAAACTATATCTCTTAACTTTAAAGCTGGCACAGGTTCAGTTCAATAATACAACTAACAACAAAAAAAATAGCGCATCCTTGTGATGCGCTATTTTACTATTTCGTATGTCAGTATACCAATTGTAAACAACATATTATGCAAATTAAAGGACTACTACTCTCAATTTTAATCATATTCACATTGGCCGTAGATGCGCAGGTAGTATATACAACGCCATCGCTTCCAATTGAAAATCAACCAGTAACCATCTTTTTCGATGCGTCGAAAGGCACACAAGGACTTATCAATTATGCCGGCGACATTTATGCCCACACTGGTGTAATTACAAATAAAAGCACAGGTTCATCGGACTGGAAATACGTAAAAGCAGGCTGGACAGAAAATAAGGCAGAATGCAAACTTACAAGGGTTTCTACAAACCTTTATAAGCTTGAAATTCCGGGAAGCATCCGAAGTTTTTACAATGTACCTGCAGGTGAACAAATTCAAAAAATTGCGTTGGTATTTCGAAGTGCCGATCAAACGAAAGAAGGTAAAGACACCGGGGGGAAAGATATTTTCATAGATGTATTTACCGAAGGTCTTCAGGTCTCGTTTACCACACCTCAAACATTTATAAACATCATAAAAACCGGCGCATCACTCCCCATTACTATTCAATCGACACAAAACGCCACGCTTAGGTTCTATATAAATGGGAATAAAGTGATGGAAAATACCGGTACCACACTGAGTTATGCCGCAAGCAGCAACACACCAACAAATTATGTGGCAGTTGCCGAAGCAACAAATGGACAAATAACCGTTCGGGACACGATCTACATTTGCATCAAAGGAACTACAACAACCGAACCAATGCCAATTGGTGTACGCGACGGCATAAATTACCCCACAAACAATTCGGCAACCATGGTTTTGTTTGCCCCCGGAAAAGAAAGTGTGTTTATACTTGGCGATTTCAATAATTGGATTCCTTCGGTCAACTATCAAATGAAGAAGGATGGTGACCGCTTTTGGATCAACATACCAAACCTTATATCCGGAAAACAATATGCATTTCAGTACCTTGTGGACGAGAACATACGCATTGCCGACCCATACACCGAAATTGTCCTCGACCCGTGGAACGACAAATACATCCCTCAATCGGTTTATCCAAACATACCGACCTACCCCACCCGGGCCGATGGAATTACTTCGGTTTTGCAACCCGGAAAAAACACATTTCAATGGAAAAACACCGGGTTTAAACCCGATGCCAACGAGAAATTAGTTATATACGAAGCATTGATTCGTGATTTTGTAGCTACTCACGATATTAAAACACTTACAGATACACTTGGATATTTTAAACGACTGGGAATTAACGCAATTGAACTTATGCCGTTTAACGAATTTGAGGGTAATGACAGTTGGGGCTATAACCCATCGTATTACTTTGCTACCGACAAATACTATGGCCAACCAAACGATTACAAAACATTTATCGATGCTTGCCATAGTAACGGCATTGCGGTGATTATGGATATGGTTCTGAACCACTCATTTAGTCAAAGCCCGTTGGTTCAACTCTACTTCGATAAAACTACATCGAAAGTCACGGCAAACAATCCTTGGTATAATGTCGACAGTCCGAACCCTGTATTTAGCTGGGGATACGATTTCAATCACGAATCAGCCGCTACAAAGTACTTTGTTGATCGCGTGGTAGAATTTTGGCTCACAGAGTATAAAGTAGATGGATTTAGGTTCGACTTTACAAAAGGCTTTACGAATAAAGCAGGCGACGGACAGGCATACGATGCCGGCAGGATTACGATATTAAAACGGATATATGACAAAATGAAATCCGTTAATCCCAACGCGCTTATGATTTGCGAACACTTAGCTGATAACAGCGAAGAAAAAGTATTGGCCGATTATGGCCTGTTATTGTGGGGCAATATGAATTATAATTATTGTCAGAACCTGATGGGTTATCAGGAATCGTCGGATGTGAACTGGGCCAATTACAAACAACGCGGTTGGGCAAAGCCAAACCTTATTTCGTACATGGAAAGCCACGACGAAGAACGATCGATGTATAAAGCACTTACATGGGGAGCAGTAAATGGTTCATACAGTGTAAAAAACCTCGAAACGGCTCTTTCTCGTGCTGAAGCAGCAGCAATGATGCACATATTGATGCCGGGGCCAAAAATGATATGGCAATTTGGCGAACTCGGTTACGATTACTCCATTGACTACAACGGTCGCGTGGGCGTAAAACCCATCAAATGGGAATATTATAGTCAACCAGCCCGAAAACAATTGTACGACACATACAGCAAACTCAACTATATAAAACAAAACATGGCCGTTTTTTCATCATCGGATTTCACGGTGGATGCCGGTACAAGACTTACGAAAGTAATTAAATACACAAAGGAAAATAACCGAGCTATGGCTGTTGCCAACTTCAATACATTTGTAGTCGACTATGCTCCGGTATTTGCAACAACCGGAAAATGGTACGAATATTTCAGTGGCGATTCGATAGTTGTTACCAATGCCAACCAAACCATAACATTAAAAGCAGGCGAATACAAACTATATACAACCGAAAGGCCAATATATAACGCGATTCCTGTTAATCAGCCAAAAGAAACGAAATTGAAACTCTATCCCAATCCATCGAATGGAAATTTCGAAATCAAAGCAGAACAAAAAATAAGTTCTATTTCGATTTCGGCCATCAACGGTCAACAGGTTTATCATCAAACAGGAATACAATCGGACAACTATCGGGTTCAGCTAAAAACCCGTAACAGCGGATTATTTTTGGCAACCATTGAATTTACGAATGGCGCATCGTATACACAACTCATAATAATACGGTAAT
Source organism: Bacteroidota bacterium (assembly GCA_003249935.1). GTDB lineage: Bacteria > Bacteroidota > Bacteroidia > Bacteroidales > UBA5342 > SZUA-561. The sequence continues at coordinate 25,740 of QKHT01000127.1, read as the reverse complement.
TAAGCAATTCTGATTAAACGTTAAGATGGTCCGGCGCAAGTCGGGCCATTTTATTTTAAATCAATTACCGACAAGATCGGGTAATGATCGGAATACATAACCTTAGGCCGGGAGTAACTTGTGGCGTTAATAAACCTTGGATCGTACATAATATAGTCGATGCGATACGCCGGATACTCACCATTATAGGTTGCACCAAAGCCTACACCAAACTTATCAAAACTATCATTCAGGCCTGAACCAATAATCTGGCCATAAGCGTAGGATTGAGGCGTATCGTTAAAGTCGCCACACAATAATACAGGGTATTTTGAGGTCTTAATTATTTTGGCAATTTTATCAATTTCAATAGCCCTTCGTTGAAAAGCCTTGGTAAGTCGGGATACGATATTCTTCGATTCTTTAAATCTTTCGTCTTGCTCAAGTTCAAACATCCGGTTCAGAAACTCTTTGCCATGCTTTTCGAGACGAGTAGAAGCCAAATGAACGTTGATAACACGAATAGTCCGACGATTTGCCCTCAAATCGGTAACCAAACAATATACCTGCCCATCCCCATCCTTATATTCAAACTTTTGAATGACGGGAAAGCGTGACATCGTCACTAAACCATATTTCAGATATTTATAACTTTCGAGTGTATAACAAGCCGACACCCAATTGTACTTCGGAAATTTATCTATAATATCCTTTTCCTTAGGCTTATATCTTTCGGCGAGGCCATCGGGTCGAACCCCAAACTCCTGTAAACAAATAATATCAGGATTCTCTTTATTAATAAACTTCACCATCGAATCGTCATAACCGGCAATCCACTCCTTGGTGCTACGCACAAATATCCTCACATTGTAACTCATGACCTTTATCGACGAGGATGAAGCCACTTCGGGTTTACGAAACGAAAATCCAAAAGCATTATCTACATGCCTGTATCCCAATACAATAATCACAAGGGAGATAAGAAAATACCATCTTCTGAATATGATCCATACAAAAACGTATAGCATATTAATTACAAGCAGTATAGGATATATAAGCCCAAGCACCGATAAGTAAGGTAGTTTTTGAGGACTTACCTGTGGTACAAAATACGACAAAAACAACAAGCTTACGAACAGGATATTCGAAGCAAGCAGTGTATTACGAAACACACCTCTTAAAATATTAATGGCTACCGGCCTCGAAGAGGCGCTTTTTCTCCTCTTTCGAGAGGCTTTCGTAACCGGATTTTTTAATTTTCTCGAGAATACCATCAATTTCGCTTAGTTCTTTTGCTTTTGAATCTCTGTATTGTTGTTCGTTTAAAGGGCGCTGCCATTTCACTTTCATTTTACGTTTTTTACGTGGCTTAAACCAATTTAAAACATGGTCAATCGGGCGCATTATCCATCCGGTAGAATCTATATTGCGTTTGTACAGCAATGCGAATAATACACCGGCCATTGCCCCACCCAAATGTGCAAAATGACCACCTGCATTATTGCCCGTGAGATACAACAAATCAATAAGCACTGTAACCAATACCATGGCTTTCATTGATATTGAACCAATAAACAACAGATTAATGCGGTAATTTGGTGCAATTGCAGCTACTGCAAAAACCAAGGCCATTACCGATGCCGACGCACCAACAAGCATAGCACCATCGCGCGATGCATCGAAAAAAGGAAACAAATTGTATGCAGCAACGTAGACCAAACCACCTAAAACACCTCCAAAAAAGTAAATCCCTATAAGATGCTTATTTGTAAAAAAATTAAGAAACAACGATGAGAACCCATATAGCCACAACATGTTAAATAACAGATGAAAAAACTCGAAATGAGTAAACATGTAGGTTATTACGGTCCATGGTTGGTGTGCAATGCCCTCTAACGATGCCGGAAGTGCCAAGAAATTCTGAGATAATATTTCATCTGCTTGCGAACCTGTAACTAATTTTACTACTATGGTAAAAATAGAAACTAAAAAATAAATGCCAACATTTATAAAGAGTAGTTTAATACCATTATTACCAGCTTTATACTTTTTGGTTAAATCATCAAAAATTCCGGCCATATAAAATCAATAAAAATGTTTAGAATGCTTTTTCCAATATAATATAAGAAATATGCCGAACAACATACCACCCAAATGAGCAAAATGCGCCACATTTCCCTGAAAACCACCAATTCCCATAAAAAGTTCCGCAATACCATAAAATATTACAAAATATTTCGCTTTAACAGGCATGGGTGGGATAAGCAACAGAATTTCGGTGTTGGGAAACAGCATGCCAAAAGCCAAAAGCAATCCAAATACAGCACCGGATGCGCCAATAGTTACAAATTGGTTCAATAGAGTAGCCTTCATAGCTACTAACTGATCGCGAGTGCTGATTATCGTTCCGTCCTGCAATGAAATACCTTCTGAGGGAAAATCCTGCAGAAACCGGCTAAACTCTGCAACCATTGGTCTCAACTCAAAATATTGTACCGATTGTTGAACCAACGCGGCTCCAACACCTGTAACTATATAATAGAGAATGAACCGTTTAGGCCCCCAAACCTGCTCAAGTACCCTCCCAAACATGTATAATGCAAACATATTAAAGAAGATGTGAGACAAGCTAAAATTTGCATAATCGTGTAAAAACATGTACGAAATGAGCTGGTGGAGTCTAAAGTCGGGTGCCTGAAAAAAATGTAATCCAAGATATTGCTCAATGGAAACACCAAACGACTTCTGTAGCGCAATACTTGCTAACCAGAAAAGAATATTTATAATAATCAGATTGGTAACAACCGGTGTACTTCTATTTGAAAAGGAACCTATCATCGTAAATTTTTTAGCAAAAATAGCACATTATTTAAAGAATTTCTCAATATCACCATCATTCATGGTGTACATCACCAATTTACCTTCGGGGGTGTAATTGGGATTACTACTACGAAACAATTTTTCAACCAAATCCTGCATCTCGTCCTGAGACAACTGTTTTCCGGTTTTTATTGCAGCCTTATTGGCCAAAACTGCCGCGACGCGTTCTCCAAAAGCACTAAACGGTAATGAACTATCAAATGTACGGAAATGCTCAATCAATTGCTCTACCAATTCCACCGGATTGGCAATATCTACCAGAGCCGGCACACCATTTATCACAAAACTATTCCGGCCAAGCGAATCGATTTCTAAACCAAACAATTGTAATTTTTCGCGCATATCACTCAAAACCATGGCATCGGCAAAACTCAAATCGAAATTATAAGGAAACAACAACTTTTGGATGGCCACTTTTCCCGATTCAAATGATTCTAATATTTTTTCGTATTGAACCCTTGTATGAGCTCTCTGCTGATCGATAAATAGTAATCCGGATTTTATAGTTGTAATAATGAACCTGCCACGAAACTGCATAAAACATTTCGAATCTATACAAAAATCTTGTAAAGAACCATCGTCAACCGGTTCAGACCGAAACATTTGTATTGGCGCATCGTCGGGAATAAGCATCTTTTGAATGTCTGTTGTGCGCGAATACAATGCATCCCATCCCATTACAGACGACTTTATATCAGAAGGTACGATGCCGCCTTTATAGAAATCGGACGAAGTATCGGCATCCATGCCATCAAACGGATTGTATCTCGGATTGAATGTTACTTCGGGTTCGATAATTGGAGAAGAACGTCCTAAAAGCGGAATATCAAATACGTTCTCAGTATCGAAATCGATCGAAGGCATCAAATTAAATTTGCCGAGACTTTCTCTCACGGCAGCAATTACTATTGGAAACAGTGCCGACTCGTTTTCGAACTTTATTTCGGTTTTAGTTGGATGAATATTAACATCAATTTCGGATGGTTCAACCTCAAAGTATAAAAAATAAGATGGATTACTATCTCCATCAAGCAAATTTTCGTACGCATTCATCACCGCCCGATGAAAGTAAGGATGTCGCATATACCGTCCATTCACAAAAAAGAATTGCTCACCACCCTTCTTGCGTGCAGTTTCGGGTGTTCCCACAAAACCTGTAATTTTTGCCATTATGGTATCGACATGAACCGAAAGTAACTTGGCAGGTATATTTTTACCAAACACCTGCGTAATACGTTGTTTAAGCGTTGCAGGCTCAAGATCAAGGATAAGGTCACCATTGTGATATAAGACGAATCTAATTGTTGGATTTACCAATACAATCCTTTCTATCTCAGTTAATATATGCCGGAATTCTACATTATTAGATTTCAGAAACTTGCGTCGAACCGGTATATTGTAAAACAGATTCTTTACACAAAAATTTGAACCCACAGCACAAGCGCATGGTACTTGTTTCTCAAGTTTCGATCCGTTAATATGAATCTCAGTGCCCATTTCATCATTGGCACGGCGTGTTTTTAGCTCTACCTGAGCAACAGCTGCAATAGATGCCAGTGCTTCACCCCTAAACCCACGGGTAGACAAATGATAAAGATCTTCTGCCACAGAAATTTTCGATGTTGCATGCCGTTCAAATGCCATTCTGGCATCGGTTTCTGACATGCCACTGCCATTGTCGATAATTTGCACTAACGACCGTCCGGCCTCCTTTACAATTATCGTTATTTCGTTACCTCCGGCATCAATAGCATTTTCAACTAACTCCTTTATTATCGAAGCCGGACGTTGAATTACCTCTCCGGCGGCAATTTGATTGGCCACACTATCGGGCAACAGTTTAATCTTGTCGGGCATCAGGCCTACTTTTTAAAAAATACTTCGAGAATTTGTGTATTCATCGTAAGAATTCGGTATGCTATATACAACAGCACGCCAATAATAACTATCAACCGAATATTTTTCTTGCGCGACTCTTCCTTTACCATATCCGTTCGGTTAATAGTCCAACGGGCCTTTAATTCGCCTTTTACGTATTTGTGTTTTTGTGGTTCACCCTCCTTTACTTCGCCCTCATGGGTATCCACACCAGCCCGACGCTTCATTTCTTCAAACTGCTCCTGCCGCTCGTCGTAATAAATCGGTATATGCCTGAACTGACGAGGCCTTTGGGTTCTGAAAAACGTAAATTTCATTTGAATGCCTTTAAATTTATCTTCGTAGGTTAATTGCCATTAAAATTCCGGCAATTGCCCGTTGAATAGTTGCAAAGTTAATATCAAACGGGCCTAAATACAATGTAAAAAAACAAAAATACGGTAATCATAAGACATTACCGTATTTTATTCCGAGCCAATAGCGGGATTCGAACCCGCGACCCACGCATTACGAATGCGTTGCTCTGGCCAACTGAGCTACATCGGCATTACGATACGCTAAATTAGTTTTTTTGTAGTTGTTTTCACAATAATTCCTGAAACTTTTATAAAGCATTGAATTTAAAAACAGTGCAAATTTTTATAATTTACTGCATATAAGCCAACTATATACCATCGAATATCATTTATCTAACGATTTTTTGTTGCGCGATTCCCTTGAAAATAATTGCACCAATTCTGCAAACCACAAGAAACACACAAAGGCGTACGGGCTTTGCACACATACCTGCCGTGCAAAATGAGCCAGTGATGGGCTTTTGGGAGTAATTCACCGGGAATATTTGCGACCAATTCCTGTTCAATTTTCAATGGCGATAAACCTTCATCAACCAACCCGATCCGGGCACTTACTCTTTGAACATGCGTATCAACTGCCATTGCTGGCAAATCCCACACTACCGAAGCAATCACATTGGCGGTTTTGCGCCCCACCCCGGGCAATTTCTGGAGTAAATCAATGTTACCAGGCACTTCACCATTAAACTCGGCCACCAACATCTGTGCCATACCAACCAAGTGCTTTGCCTTATTATTGGGGTAAGAAACACTACGGATGTACTCAAAAATTTCGAAATCGGCTGCTTCTGCCATTTTTTGGGCTGAACCGAAAGCCGAAAACAGGGCCGGGGTAACCATGTTTACCCGCTTATCGGTGCATTGAGCACTTAATATTACAGCCACTAATAATTCGAACGGCGTGGAGTAATCGAGTTCAGTTTTTGGATCGGGCATATTTTTTTCGAACCATGCAATAATCTTTTGGTATCGTAATATTTTATTCATCGTTGCTATTCTGTTTATCTTTGTAATAATGAACGCAAATTCAATTTTTATGGTTCAAAAGTAAAAGAAAAAATACAACTTCATTAAAAAAAGTTTGCCGGAATACTTGCACGATAAAAAACTTTGTAATACTTTTGCACCGCAATTGACAACAAAAACATGTGATCAAAAGCCGGCTCAAAACGATGAGACGAAAAAAATATTGAAAAGCAAAATGCGAAAATAGCTCAGTTGGTAGAGCACGACCTTGCCAAGGTCGGGGTCGCGAGTTCGAGTCTCGTTTTTCGCTCAAGCAGGCCCAGGTGGTGAAATTGGTAGACACGCTACTTTGAGGGGGTAGTGACCGTACGGTTGTGCAAGTTCGAGTCTTGTTCTGGGCACCTAAAAAATGATATTTTGCGAAAATAGCTCAGTTGGTAGAGCACGACCTTGCCAAGGTCGGGGTCGCGAGTTCGAGTCTCGTTTTTCGCTCAAAAAAAAAGGGATTTTCTATTAATTATAGAAAATCCCTTTTTTATTTCAGGCTATTTGGAAAAGCCATTCTTACAAAGCGACCATTACAACGCTATATTAATGTCGATTCTCTTGCATCAACGGATCGTTAGATTTTCGACGTTCGACGTTCAACAAAATTTAAGAGGCTCTTATACGGTTATTTGCAAAATATTCACGCCATCATGTAATGTATTTAAAATCAATGCATTATAAAAGTTTAACGAACTATTATTGCATATTAAGCGCAAAAAAAGAGGTTGCCAAAACCCGACAACCTCTTTTTTAATCCGGAAAGACATCACATTATAAGTTTGTACCCCTTTCCATGAATGTTGATAATCTCAACCGATGGTTCATCCTTTAAATGCTTCCGAAGTTTTGTAATGTAAACATCCATGCTTCTTGCATTAAAGTAATTATCATCAATCCAGATTTTCTTTAGCGCATAATTGCGTTCAAGTACATCATTGGCATGTTGACATAAGAGTTTTAAAAGTTCAGCCTCTTTTGTCGTAAGCTTAATACTTTTCTCTTCGTCGTTAAGTGTTTGTTTTTGCGTATCGAAAGTATATCGACCCAGTTGATAATACTGTTGATCCTTAACTTTTGCGCCTGTTGTCCTGCGCAAAATGGCTTCAATACGAAACAATAGCTCTTCCATGCTAAAAGGTTTTGTAAGATAGTCATCGCCACCAATTTTAAAACCTTCAAGAATATCTTCTTTCAAAGACTTTGCAGTCAAAAAGATGATAGGAATAGTCGAATTAACCATTCTAATTTCTCGGGCCATGGTAAATCCGTCCTTTTTCGGCATCATTACATCCAAAATACATAAATCATACTTGTTGGCCATGAAGGCTTGATAGCCTGCTTCACCATCTGGCAATAAGTCTGTATTATAACCTTTTGCCATCAAGTATTCCCTTAGCAACATACCGAGGTTTTCGTCGTCCTCGGTAAGTAGAATTTTAATTTTAGTTTCCATTCTTCGGGGTTTTTATAGGTAAACAAATAATAAACTCCGTACTTAAATCCACTTGACTTTCCACTTTAATTTGTCCTTTATGATTTTCAATTACTTTCTTTACATATGCTAATCCCAGCCCAAAACCCTTAACATTATGAAGATTTCCGGTTGAGACACGATAGAACTTTTCAAATATACGTTTAATTTCTTCTTTTTTAATACCAATTCCATAATCTTTTATAGAAAAAATTAACTTATTCTTTTCATTCCATGTTTTTACCTCAATTTTAGGCTTTGCAGGCGAATATTTTAACGCATTATCCAACAAATTGTAAATTGCATTTGTAATATGAACCTCGTCTGCCATAACCATTGTTTCGGTTGCCTTAAAATCGGTAAGGAGCTCACCATTTTTGGCATCAATTCTTATGCCAAAATTTACACAAACATTATCAATTATTTCATTAATATCTATTAATTCCATCTTCATACCGGCTTTGTCTTTGTCGAACATCGCCATCTGCAGAACTTTTTCAACCTGAAACCTTAGCCGACGTGACTCATCGTAAATTACACTGGATATATGTTTAAGCGTTTGGGGGGTTTTGGATACACCTCCATCGTGCAACATTTGCGATGCCAACGATATGGACGCCAATGGCGTTTTAAATTCGTGGGTCATATTATTTATGAAATCACTTTTCATTTCAGAAAGACGTTTTTGCCTGAACACAAAGAATATTGTCACCAAAAACATTACCAAAAGCAAAAAAGTAAGTGCGATAGACGGAATGATAAGATTGAGTGCACTTAAAATGTAATGTTTCCTATCCGGGAAATATATCGTTAAATAAGACGCTTTGGGATAAATATCATTAGGGAACAATTGACGTTTGAAAAAACCATCCTTTTCCTTCATTTCATACTTATTATCCTGACAAACAACGTTATTATTTTCATCTATAACACTAAAATTGTAGGGAAGGTTTAATCCGTTGCCAATAAATTCATCATAAAGATATTGCGTAAGTTTTTCAGACGAAAAACGATCAGACAGGTTGCGGGACTGCATTTCCGACAACATTTTGATTGCAATAGTGGTAGCAACAGAAGCATTGTGCGAAACCCTTTTACTCATTTCTTCCTGCATTCGCTTATGGGTAGCCTCAAAATTATTTTCGCCACCGTCAAAACTACTAAGTTTTCTGCAATCTTTTATTTCATTAGTAGTTAGTTTAGCCGGTAAATTTTGCGGGTAGGAACCATCCACATTAGCCATCATCATCCGAAAATCCTGACTTAACAATTCAGTACTGGCCTTTCTTACAGTTTGAGAAACGTAAGTCTGATTATTTTGTTCGTGAATATGTGCTTTTATTTCATCTTCTTCGAGACGCAGTATGATTTGCTTCAGGGCATCGTTAACCATTTGGTCAAACTGTTCCTTGCGATCTTTTAAGATATGATTCAGAAATACCACCTGAGTGGTAAGTAATCCGCCGAAACAAATCGCCATTAACACTGCTAACACCCAAAAAAACGTGCTTTTCATACTACAAAAATAGAAAGACTGAATTGTTAAAAAACAGCTTTAACAAACTTTAACCATCTCAAAATAAGCGATTTACAAATGTTAAACATCTATTCGTATGCTAATCATATGCTTAGAAAAAGAAACAATAAAAATTGTATGGATGTATCTACTCTAAACAAATCATAAAAACCCTAATTTTGCATCGATTTGCTTGCAAAATTCGATTTGCTTGCAAAATAAGCAAATTTGATTACTTTTGCACCCGCATTCCTTAACAGGATGCAATTCGGGATGTAGCTCAGCTCGGTTTAGAGTACACGTCTGGGGGGCGTGGGGTCGCAAGTTCGAATCTTGTCATCCCGACCAAGAAAAAGTAAGGCAATTTGTCAGATAAGCTTTATTTTCACAAAAAACAAAGAGAGTTTTAAACTCTCTTTTTTTATTTAATCCCATAGAAAAGAAACTTAGATAGCTTGAAAAGGTGTCTTTTATATTTACACAGCAAGGGTGTGAAAAGGGTTCAAACCATTGTACGACCACACTTAAATACTTATAAAAATGAATTATGAATATGATTTGACGGACAACTGTTTTGAGCCATTTTAAAACACATACTTGCAACGAAAGGGGGGTGCCCAAACTTTTAAAGATTAAACCGACCATTTTCTACTCCTTAATATAATTATGAGGTTTATAAACTTATTTCTACTACAAATTTTATAACAGAATACAAAGAAACAGATTCAGTATAAAAACGAACAATTATCTTTCTGGAATTGGTTCAATTAGGTTTATTTGGAGTTTACACTTAAATTCGCAGAAATTTTCAGATTACGGACGAACTGATGCTTCTATTCGAGGCAGAGTAGTAGTCAGATTAATTTGCGTACTCTCAATAAAAACATTAAAATAATTCAGTAATGTTCGAAAGCGAATCGATAAGACTAAATAAGTACATAAGCGAAAGTGGCAGATGTTCGCGTCGTGAGGCCGACAAATTTATCAAACATGGCCATGTTACAATAAATGAACGCAAGGCTAAAATTGGCGATCGTGTAATGCCAGGTGACCGTATAAAGGTTCATGGCAACCCTATTGAACCCAAATTAGCTGAAGACAACATTTATATTGCATTTAACAAACCTGTGGGAGTAACAAGCACAACGGAGGGCGGTGTTAAAGCGAATATCATAGAATATGTGAACCATAGTTCAAGAATTTTCCCAATTGGCAGGCTCGATAAAGATTCGCAGGGACTAATTTTACTAACCAATAATGGCGATATTGTTAACGAAATATTACGAGCAGCCAATAAACACGAAAAGGAGTATTTAGTTACGGTAAACAAGCCAATTACCGACGAATTTATAACCGGAATGTCGGGCGGAGTGCCCGTTTTGGGTGATATGACCCGTAGATGCGTGGTGGAAAAAGTGGCTCCTTTTGTGTTTAGAATTATTTTGGTTCAGGGAATGAACCGTCAGATTCGTCGCATGTGCGAATATTTCAACTACGAAGTAACCAAGCTCGAACGCATTAGGGTTATGCATATTCAACTTAAGGGCATACCGCTTGGCGAATGGCGCGAACTGACTCCGACTGAAGTTGAGGAATTGACAAAAGTAATAAGAAAAGGTTCAGAAAGGAAAACGGAACGTGTTATCCTGACGGAAAAGAAACTTACTACCAAGATTAACCCGGTGACAAAAACAGAGTCTGCTGCTTTCGTAAATCCCAAAAGTTCGGCTAAACGCAAAGCACAACGAGACGAACGTGCCGCCGCCAAACAACGTACTTTTGCCAAACCAAATGCGCCTGCCCCACCGGCACGGAGTAGAAAAAAGCGATAGAAAACAGATAGATATAAAATAATAAGCCCTTTACTGTTTATGCAACGTAAAGGGCTTTTTATTCAGTTTTATTGTTTTTACAATCGCACTTTAAGACTTAATCCGGGTGTATTATAATATAACAGAGTTGGGCGGCACTGCACTTTAGACATACATGATACATCGCGGGCATCTTTACCTAAAATAGCGGCACGCTGTTCGGCTATACGAACTTTTTCACGCCCTTGATTTACGATAACATTTCCAAATGCATAACCAAGTCCAATTGCCAATGGATAATCGCTGGCCCAGTGAACCCCATTGTTGATCATTTGAAAACCACATAAGCCCATAAGCGAATAAGCGACAGGGCGTATCCATTTTTTTTCAGGATAGTTTTTTGCGATTACGGTGGCTGTCATCATTGCAGTAATTAAGTGTCCGGAAGGGAATGCATCGTTAGACGGAACGGATCTGTGATATTCCTTTATGCTTTCAATTGGTTGCAATACATCAAACCATTTCCATTTACCACTTGGATAGCCAGGCGATCTGCGTTCTGGTGTTTCGCGCATGGTAAGATGTTTGAGTACCTGTACAGTTACGCCAACAGCGACCATACCCTCGGCAAGCTCATGCGAAGTGGTAAGTGCGCGCTTATCTTTTGTAGCAAGTCCAAAGACATAAAATCCGGAGCAAATTCCTATTTCGGTAATACCATCACCAATATAATAGAGTCCAGAAGAGAGATCGGTAGGAATATTGAATGCTAAAGTACGACTTCCGGTAAGGTTAATTGTATTGTTGGAAGGAGCCAACCCTATAAAATCGCTGAATTTGCGTACACCATCGTAAATCTGTCCATCAAATACTATTAATACACCAGTGGCGGCGGCAATACCTATTGCAGGTTTAATTGTCTCTTTTTTCCAGTATTGACGGGGCACATGATAGAGGTCAGAAAATCCATTGGGTATCCATTTTAACAACTTTGGCTGACTATAAACGTATTGAGTAGAATCATTTATACGATACAAATGCGTAGAATTAAATCCAATACTATCTTCAAGAGTCTGCTTGTCGATGTAGCGGATTTCCTGACTCAGACAGGCCACTGTAATAAAAATTAACAGTGTAGAAAAAGTGAATCTGAACATAAAAAATGAATATATCTAAAAAATTTCCACAGACTAAAAAAAACCGCTGCAAAAGTATAAAAATGCTGCAATAATGCAGGTGAAAATCAAAAAAATGAAATATAATTATGTTAAAGTTTAAACCCCCGATTGATAATCCATAAACTTGTTTACAATTGCTCGTTAGATGTTCGATGGCTAACCACTTTTAAGAGGCTTAAATGCTTGATCTATAAGTCCTACATTGGTTTACAATGTTCTCAATATCTATGCATTATAAGCGTTTAACGTAGTATTATAAAAAAGAAAATCACAAGAATTTATCCTCATTTCTAATCCAAAAAACATTCCAATATCCAAATTAAACAAATAGCCCCGAAAAAGCACGATTAAAAGCCACTATTTTATATTTTCTGAAATGTAATTTTGAAACTATAATTTTAAACATTAGTAAGCGTACAAGATGAATAAACTTTTAATTGTTTCCACTTTGGTATGCAGCAATTTATTTGCTGCAACATATCATGTAGATAAAAACTCGGTGAGTGAAACTGAAACAGGTACGATATTGGCACCCTTTAAATCAATACAAAAAGCGTCGCAAATTATGATAGCAGGCGATGTATGTTATATCCATGAAGGCATTTACCGGGAAACAATTAATCCGGCCAATTCAGGTTCAGCCGGAAAATACATTACTTATACTTCTTATAACAACGACAAGGTAATTGTAACGGGCACCGAACTGGTTACCAATTGGGAATTGTATAAAGGCAGTATATATAAAGCGACCAATATCTTTTTAACAAGGGGGAAGGGCAATATGCTCTATTACAACTCCGATGCACAACAATTGGCGCGCTGGCCAAATAATACCGACAACAACCCATATACATTCGATATGCTACCCATTTCCACTACGGCAGCCAGTTATTCTGATTCAACCATAAGTAACTCACGAATTCCGGCATACAATTGGCAGGGTGGAACGATATTTTACCTCGGTGCACATGGCGGTTGTTCGTGGCAACGAACTATTACCAGTTACAATTCCTCGAGACAGTTAATATACTTTCGAAAACTGGAAAGCAAATGGCCCTTTAGTACACATACGCCAACGCGATATGAAAATGGCAACCGTGGTTCATTTTATTTAATGGACAAATTGGAAGCGCTGGATTATCCTGGCGAATGGTATTATGACAACACAACAAAAACCCTATATTTTTACGCTCCGGATGGCAGCAATCCTGTTTTCGGGAAAGTTGAAGTGGCCACACGTGAAAATGCTGTAATATTATCTAAGAACTATGTGGAAATTTCGAACATTAATTTTCATGCTGCAAATATCGATATTAGCGGTTCATACAATAAAATTAATAATGTGCGAATAAAACATGGTAGCGAAACATTAGAAACGGAGGCTGCTGGCGCAACTTCTAATTATGCTGCAATTTACATTAGTGGTGATTATAACACGATAGATCATTGTTTTTTGGATAAAGGAGCAGCCAACGGAATACTAAATTCGGGGAATGCCGATAACACAACAATAACAAATACGTATGTCGCCAACTTTAATACATTGGGAATGCACATTTCGCCACTAATTTCAACGGGGAAAAATGCAAAAATATTGAATTGCACATTCGACAATTCGGCACGCGATGTTACGCGAATATCCGGAGCGAACAGCGAAATGGGTTACTGTGATGTTTCACATGGGTTATTGAGTTGTCAGGATGGTGGATTGTTCTATATTACCGGAAATAGTACGCCAATAAATATTACCCTGCATCACAACTGGTTTCACGAAGCCTATTCGCCGGCATCACTCGAAGGGCGTGCCACCGGAGTTTATCTCGATAATAACTCGGCCGGTTATATTGTGCACCACAATGTGGTGTGGAACACACAGTGGGCCGGGCTGCATTTTAACTGGAATGCCGTTTATAACGAAATTTATAATAATTCGTTTTGGAATGTGGGTAACAACGAGCCGCTTATAAGCTCATGGGTGCCCCTACAGAATGGGGTACGTACCAATGTGGCCAACAACAAATTGTATAACAATATTTCGGATGTAAGGGTGTGGTGGGAGTCGAGCGACAATACCTATACCACCGACGAAATGACGGATAACGATTTTCGAAATAATTTTCAGTTTCAAAACTCTCCATTTGTTTCTGTTGCGAATAAGAACTTCATGCCGGCCGATCCGATTACGCTGGTTGACAAGGGTATAGAAGTGAACGGAATTACCAATGGTTTTTCGGGTTTAAAACCGGATTTGGGTGCCTATGAATATGGGCAGCCTTACTGGGTGCCCGGAATAGATTGGACACCCTCTACATTCGATTGGGATGTGTCCACCAGCGTAGGGGTTAATAAATTACTACACAACCAGGATGTTTCTATTAAATGCAACGCCGTTCAAAAGCGTTTGGAGATTAATGTATTGAACCGTTGCGTCTGCCGTATTTTTTCGGCAACGGGGAAACTATTGGCAGAGCAACAGCTCGAAAAGGGAGTTAACCATTTTTCTAACACCAATTTTCCAAAAGGCATTTATGTAGTGTCGGTAAGCGATGGCAATGAACTATTAGAACGTAAAAAAATTGTATTTTAGTCTATCGGTTCTAAAGATTAGCTATATACAAAACCACATTAAATCTGACGATTAAGGATTTATGTGGTTTTTTTTTTGAAGCCTTCCTAAATTGGTACGATGCCTCTTTTTGAGGTTGATTCGCGAATTACAAGTTGGGTTTTCGTCGTAATGTTTTTTTGCGCTTTTTTTGTTGGTAAATTTGTTTCAAAGCCAATAAAATGCCGATCGAACAGTATATATATGAGCCAAAGACGATTATGATTCACTTCAATATGCAACTCAATATTTAGAAAAAGCAGCAAATGATTTTGTCTAAAACCATCTTGCAAAAAGCACATAAAACCGCAACGAAATTATTTTTGTTTGAATTTAACCAACTCTGTTATCGAACACTTAAACCATTTTTTAGAATTACATCTCAATAAAAAGCATTCTTAAATGAAAAATGATAGAAGATAGAACAATAATTTTAGATATTTTTGTTGTTCACAAATTCAAGTTCGGGAGAATTTATGGCAACAAAAAGCGCAACAACAACAAAAAACGGTAAAAAAACAAATAATAAACCAGTCTTTGTTATCGACAAAAGAGTTCGGCAAGGGTTTGGAATGGCATTGTTTTTATTAGCGTTATATCTGTCCATATCTTTTCTGTCATTTGTTTTCACCGGAGGGCAAGATGCCAGTCAGATGGATCTGAATTTTGGCGAATACATGTCAGATCCAAAATTAAAGGCAATTAATTGGTCGGGTAAAATAGGGGCTTATCTTGCACATCATATTATAAACTATGGATTTGGGTTAGGTTCATATTTTATACCATACTTTTTGTTTGTATTATCATTACGAATGCTACGGCTTACAGAAAACAAACCATACAAAGCTTTTATAATAAGCACATTTGGTGTAATTTGGTCCAGTATTACCCTTCAATTTATTTTCGGAGAAATAACCAGTGGGGCCTTTGTTTATTTAGGAGGACAACATGGACAGTTAATTAATGAGTACCTAAAGGCTTTAATTGGTGGTGTTGGCGTATTTGCAGTATTACTCCTTTCCCTAATTATTATATTAGCAATTTATTCGCCTTCAACGCTTAATTCCGCAGGAGATAATATTCTGAAAGGATTTTCGAAGGCAAGATTAAAAGCGAGAGATGCCAAAATAATACGGTCACAAAAAGTTGAACAAGAACACAAAAAACAGGTTCAACCAGAATTTACACCCTCCGATTTTATTACTGAAAAAGATGATGAATCGGATGACAACGATTTATTAGATTTGAGTACACCTGTGAATAAGCCTATTGTCCCAAAAGATAAGTCATTGAACCTTATTGACATCGACATGAATGATGACGATGAACTTTTCAACGAAAACAAAGGTTTTAGTTCCGATAAGCCCACAAATAAACATTCGCGATCCAAAGACACCATTGATTTTGAAATAGAACCAAGCAATGTTGAAGAAGAAACTTTCCCTCATGATGACGAAGAAGATGACTTTAATGAATTGGCATTGCAAGAGTTTGGAG
This sequence comes from Bacteroidota bacterium, assembly GCA_003249935.1. GTDB lineage: Bacteria > Bacteroidota > Bacteroidia > Bacteroidales > UBA5342 > SZUA-561. The sequence goes on along the minus strand of QKHT01000127.1, from coordinate 9,555 downwards.
ATTATGATCCGACCTTAGAGCTTTCGAAATATGTAATGCCATCGATAGATTTACTTGAGGACAGAAAAAATAATCGTCAAGTAAGTGAGGATGAATTATATAGCAATAAAAATAAAATTGTTAAAACGTTAGAAAACTATGGCATAGGAATAAAGAGTATTAAGGCAACAATTGGGCCAACTGTTACGCTCTATGAAATTATTCCGGCAGATGGCGTTCGTATTTCCAAAATTAGAAATCTGGAGGATGATATTGCGTTAAGTTTGTCGGCATTAGGCATCAGAATTATTGCTCCAATTCCGGGGAAAGGAACCATTGGGATTGAAGTACCAAACAGAGATCCTGAAGTGGTGTCAATGCGAAGCGTAATCTCAAGCCCTAAATTTCAGGATTCGGGATTCGAACTGCCGGTGGCTTTTGGTAAAACAATAACCAATGACACGTATGTCCTCGATTTGGCAAAAATGCCACATCTATTAGTAGCAGGAGCAACCGGGCAGGGAAAATCGGTGGGTTTAAATGCCATTATAACCTCACTTTTATACAAAAAACATCCATCGCAACTAAAATTTGTACTTATCGACCCAAAAAAAGTTGAACTAAGCATTTATTCTAAAATTGAAAATCATTTTTTAGCAAAACTTCCGGGTGGAGAAGAGGCAATAATAACCGATGTGCAATTAGTGGTTCATACCTTAAACTCTCTGACGATGGAGATGGAGATGCGCTACGATTTACTAAAGAAAGCACACACCCGCAACATTAAGGAATATAATGCTAAGTTCGTTAAAAGAAAACTCAACCCTGAAAACGGGCATCGTTTTCTGCCATATATTGTGGTAGTTATCGACGAATTTGCCGACCTGATAATGACTGCGGGAAAAGAAGTTGAACTGCCAATTGCCCGAATTGCACAGTTGGCTCGTGCCGTTGGTATTCATATGATTATTGCAACTCAACGTCCGAGTACAAATATTATTACAGGTGTTATCAAGGCCAACTTTCCGGTACGTGTAGGCTTCAAAGTTGCGTCAATGGTCGATTCGCGAACAATCCTCGACAGCCCCGGAGCCAATCAACTGATTGGACGAGGCGATATGCTAATAAGCCTCAACAGCGAACTGGTTCGGGTGCAATGCGCCTTTATCGACACCCCGGAGGTTGAAGCAATTGTTGACTTTATAAGTCAGCAACAGGCCTATCCAATCCCATTTTATCTACCCGAATATGTTGGTGAAGATGGCCTTGGCGGAGAAACAGAAGATTTGTCGGCAGCTAATCGCGACAGCCTTTTTGAGGAAGGTGCAAGAATTATCGTATCGAGTCAAAGTGGATCAACATCTCTGCTCCAACGAAGGTTTTCTATAGGCTATAATCGTGCCGGCAGATTGATGGATCAATTGGAAGCGGCCGGAATTGTTGGTCCGGCCGATGGCAGTAAACCACGCAAAGTCCTCATATCGGACGAGTACTCGTTAGAACAGATTTTTAATAGATTAGGATAGACTTAGGGTTAATGGTATAATATTTGCAAAAGCAACAACATAACTTTATTTTCAAATGAACCGCATCAATCTTATAAGAACTGCAATTGTCATTTTGACACTGCTTTTAGGTATACATGCAATAGCTCAGGAACAATTTACGCCTGAATCGAAAATCATAATAGCCAAAGTTGCAGAAAACCTCACATCGAACGTAGGGATCAGTGCAACTTTTACGGCCAGCATTTCTAAAAACAACAACATTACAAAATTTAACGGAGAACTCTGGCTCAAAAATCAAAAATACCACTACATGCTAAATGGCAATGAAGTATGGTTTGATGGGAAGGAAATATGGAATTATATAACAGAAGAAAACGAAGCCACAGTAAGTGTCCCAGACGAAAATAGTAACGAAATATCTCCTGTAAGCATCATTACGATGTACGAAAATGGTTTTAAGTTTAAAGAAATTGAAAAAACCGCTGAATCTTATACTGTAAATCTATACCCGGAAGATTTAACTAAGCCTTACAAGCATATACAACTGACATTGAACACACTAAAAAATGAGATAAAAAAAATTGAAAGTTATGGTAATGACGGCACAGTATTTACCATTACATTTTTGCAATACAAAAAAGGATTGAACCTAACGGACAGCAATTTTGTTTTCAATAAAGCGAAATATCCAAAAGTACAAATTACAGATTTAAGATAATTATTATGGAATTTAAAAAACTAACCACCGAAGTTAAAACGGTCGAAAATAATGAATTAAAAGAAACCGAACACGTAAAATGTTTAATAATAGGATCGGGGCCAGCAGGATACACTGCTGCAATATATGCATCAAGAGCAAATTTATTTCCTGTAATGTATGAAGGCATGCAACCGGGAGGACAATTGACAACAACCACTGAGGTAGAAAACTTTCCCGGATATCCGCAAGGAATTACCGGCCCCGAAATGATGGAAGACCTTAAAAAACAGGCTGCCCGTTTTGGCACCGATATTCGCTGGGGAATGGCTTCGAAGGCCGATTTAACCAGTCGCCCCTTTAAAATAACCATAGATCATGAGAAAGTTATTTCAGCCGAAACAGTAATAATTGCTACTGGTGCAACTGCAAAATACTTAGGCCTGCCCGACGAAACAAAATATGCAGGTCAAGGTGTTTCTGCCTGTGCAACCTGCGATGGATTTTTCTACCGGGGTAAAGTAGTTGCTGTTGTTGGTGGTGGCGATACGGCAGCCGAAGAAGCATTGTATCTTGCAGGACTTTGCAAAAAGGTATATCTGATTGTTCGACGCAATGTGCTTCGCGCATCCAAAGTGATGGCAGACCGTGTTGAGAAAAAAGAAAACATTGAAGTACTTTGGGAGCACCAAACCGTAGGTCTATTTGGGGAAAATGGCGTTGAAGGGGCCAACCTTATTTACAAGAAAGGAACAACTGAAGAAAAATCGGTAAAAATAAATATCGATGGATTCTTTCTTGCCATCGGACACAAACCAAATAGCGATATATTTGTACCTGCAATAGAAACAGACAACAATGGATACATTAAAACAGTACCCGGAACGCCAAAAACCAACATACCCGGTGTTTTTGCCTGTGGCGATGTTCAGGATCATGTTTACCGACAGGCCATTACAGCAGCCGGATCAGGGTGTATGGCTGCCATAGAAGCAGAAAGATTTTTAGCAGAAAACGAATAAAACAACATAGTCGCCTCTAAAATTGGGGCGACACTTTTTATATATTAAGATTAAATTTTTAAACCAGATTATGATGACCACCGAAAACGGAATAACCGAACAACCTGAAATTTACACACCCAACAATAACCGATATTCCCAAATGAAATACAATCGTTGTGGCAAGAGTGGTATTTTTTTGCCTGCAATGTCTCTGGGTCTTTGGCATAATTTTGGAGAAATGGATAGTTTTTCCAATGCAAAAAAAATGATTTTCAAATCGTTTGATTTAGGGATAACGCATTTCGATCTGGCCAATAACTACGGACCGCCCTACGGTTCAGCCGAAAAAACTTTTGGAAAAATTCTTACTAACGAACTAAAATCACACCGGGATGAACTGTTAATTTCAACTAAGGCTGGTTATGACATGTGGCCTGGCCCTTATGGAAATAACGGGTCGAGAAAATATTTAATCGCCAGCCTCGACCAGAGCCTCAAACGCTTGAATTGCGATTATGTGGATCTTTTTTACCATCACAGACCCGATTCTGAAACACCCATTGAGGAAACCGCCGGTGCCCTTGCCGACATCGTACATCAGGGTAAGGCTTTATATGTGGGTATCTCTAATTACAATGCAGAAGACACATTAAAAATGATAAGAATTTTAAAGCATCAGGGCGTTCATTGCCTCATACATCAAGCAAAATACAGCATGTTGGTTCGTTGGGTTGAAAAGGATTTGCTTAACACTTTGGATAATGAAGGCGTAGGATGTATTGCATTTTCACCCCTTGCAGAAGGAATTCTTTCGGGTAAATATAACAATGGACTGCCAAATAATTCCCGTGCCACAAAATCCGATAGCCACCTGAAACACGAATGGCTCTTTAACGAAAGATTGGAGAAAATTTCCAGACTTTCGGATATTGCATGTGAACGTGGACAAACAATGACCCAAATGGCCCTGTCGTGGGTAATCAGAGATTCGCGTGTTACCTCCGTGCTTATTGGGGCTAGTTCGGCAAGCCAAATTGAAGAAAATGTAAAAGCGGTTCAACAGTCAACGTTTTCTGATTTAGAAACTGACCTTATCGAATCGATATTAGACAATAAAACCGAATTTCTCCGAAATTTATAACCTCCATTTTTGACACACAAGCTTAGCACGAAAATAAACAGCAAATACGCCAGATATTGTAATAAATACGAGTAATTTAACTATTTTAGCACCAAATAGCTTAGAGGGTGAGGAAAAATAAGAATATTTCGGAAGTAGCAACTTTATTACAGAAATATAAAGAAAGTAAGGAAGTTATATATATTGGTGAAATTTATAGCCGTTATATTCATCTTGTTTATGGCGTATGTTTGGCAGAAATAAATTCACGCCAAAAAGCACAAATAGCGGTAATGAATATCTATGACAAATTAATCGCAAAAGAGTCATTGCCGGAAGAAAAAGATTTTAAACTTTGGCTATATGTAGTAACACTTAATTATTGCAGAGCATTAAAAGGCGAATTGACAGAAAAAGACAAACAATTTGAAATAATAGATGATTTAATGTGGAAAGCCGAAGTGGAATACCACTATAACCTAACGACATTCAACACAGAATCGTATACATTTGCGCTCAATAAAATATTAAAAAGCAATGAAAATGAGCTAACAAACACACAAAAATCATATTTACACTACTTTTACAAACAAAAGAAATCGTATTCTGAAATTGCCACAATCGAAAACACTACAACAGAAAAAGTGATGCAATTGCTTAAAACGACCCGAAAACAGATTAATTCTTTGATTCAAAAACATGGCAATCAGGAATAAATACAAACGAAAACAGTTCGATTGGGAAAAATATCTCGATTACATCTCTGGTTCATTAAAAGAGACAGAGCAGTACGAGATAGAAGAATCGATTGCCGGCGATGCTTTCGAAGACAGAGCACTCGAGGGGCTTACCTCAATTGCACCCCTTTCGGTGGTAAAAGATATTGCCGAACTGCGAATAAATTTAAACAGAAAAAGTGGATACATATATTCTGAAGAGAAGAAAAAAACAAATCGGGTGGCTTATATGGCCGTATTGATTGCACTATTGGTTTCAGTTTTGCTACTGTGGTTACTTGCCGGCCCAATGATTATAAAAAATATTCCTCAGCCAACGGTAAAAAAAATCGTTACAGTGCAATCGCTACCCGAACCTGAAATACTCACTCAGGGTGAATTACTCGACATCGAAACCCCAGACTCGGTTCAAACAGATACAATTGCACGTAAAATTCCCGAACCAATTATTATGGTTGAACCGGATGCTGCCGAAATTGCAAAAATAGAAGCAGAAAAACAACTTGCATTGGCACAGAAACAACGTGAAGAGGAAGAAGCAAAAGCAAAAGAAGCCGAAAAGAAAGCCAAAGAAAAAGCAAAAGCATCCGTATCCGGAACACTGCTAATAAGAAATACAAAAGCAAATTTGTCGGAATATATGCCGGATAAGTATTCACCCAATGGGTATATTCACTATATTGGCGAGATAATTGCAGCCAAACACCCAAAGTACAAAGGCGTTATTCTTGTAGGTTTTGATTTGGACAAATCGGGCAGAGTACAAAATATTAAAATAAGGAACGTTAACGACGTAATGATGGTAAGACAGATTGAAAATACAATCCAAAACGGTCCGGCTTGGAGAGCTAAAGAAGATAAATTGAAGCCACATATATCAATCGAAATTAAAGTAGAATAAACATGAAAACAATGGATATTTCAACAACGATTTATAACGTAAAAATAGACAGTCCGTTTGTTGTAGCAAGTTCCGGATTAACAGCAACGGTTGATCGTATAAAAAATTTGGAATCTTATGGTGCGAGTGCGATTATTCTAAAAAGCATATTCGAAGAAGAAATATTACTCGACTACTCCGAAATATATAAATCGGGTGAAATGGGCGAAACGGAAGAATTTTTCGATTATTACGATTACGAAATTCGACACAACCGGATTAACAGTTACATTCAATTAATTTCAGAAGCAAAAAAAGCAGTAAAAATTCCCGTCATTGCATCCATTAATTGTACTTCGGCCAAAGAGTGGATCAGTTTTGCAAAAACAATAGAAAGTGCTGATGCAGATGCAATTGAACTTAATTTATTCATGCTGCCCGATGATATTAACCAAACGGCTGAATATTATTCCGAAAGATTTTATAAAATAGTATCATCAGTAAAATCAACTGTTTCAATTCCGGTAGGGGTAAAAATAGGCCACTATTTTACCAACATGGGGGCTACTATTCAAAAAATGGCAGAACTATCAGACGGGGTTACACTTTTTAACCGGTATACGGTGCCCGATATCGATATTAAAACAGAAAACACAATCATGGGAAGTATTCTTTCAGGAGAAAATGAATATCATGAATCGTTGCGATGGATTGGATTGATGTCACACAAATGCAACAATGCACTTGTGGCTTCGACCGGAATTCACGATACCGAAACAGCGATAAAACTTTTACTTTCAGGTGCTTCGGCAGTACAAATAGCATCTGCAATATACCAACATGGGCCAGAGTTTTTATCAAAAGCAAAAAATGAGCTCATAAAATGGATGAATGAACACAACCATGAATCCTTACAGACGGTAAAAGGCAAACTGGCCAGCAACCGTGCCACATCCAATGTTTTTGAAAGAACACAATTTTTGCGTAACTTTCACTCGTTTAATAATGGGGAAGCCCGATAAAAACAAACAATTATGGCAAAGAAAAGACATTTAAAAAAAGATTTGAACCACTTGGTTGGTCACGCAATTCTCGAAGGTGCATACACCATGGCTATTTCGGATAAGGCTAAAGCGGCTGAAATCAGCAAAAAAATGGCTGAAATTTCAGAATTCAGAAATCAAATGATTACAAGAATTAATATGGCAACAAAAAAAATTGGGAAGAAAGAAGTACGTCATACCTTTAGAGCAATCCATAACGACATTATTGAAAATGTGACCAATACGTTTAAATCGTTCCAGTCAATGCAATAGCTTTTAATTAAAACAATATACAAAAGCCGGACATTGCTCCGGCTTTTTTTGCCTTCTTTTCAACGAAAAACCATAATAATATTTGCCGTATGAATGTAAGATTGTAAAGTCCTAAATATTTCTGCCCCACTTGCTTCACAATTTAGGAAAAATCATTTTTTTGAGTTACCGGAAAAGAGCTTCAGATTAAAAAAATCTAAAAGGAGTTCAAATATATCTAAAAGTAAAAAAGCGTATTTTGAGAAAAACTCTTTTTTTTAAGGGCAAAAAAGTAATAATTTAAAATTTTATTTGCTTGTTTTATTTTAATCTGTATATTTGCACTCATAATAACGGAAACAAAAGATGAACAGTTTTGCATCATTAATTCTCAGTATTAATATTCTTGGTATTCTACTTAAATACTAAGCTGAGGGTGGTGTGCAAAAAATTTTAAAATAATTAGAGGCCATTCTCAGTAAAACGAGGATGGCCTCAAACTTTTAGTATAGTTATGATGTTAGTTTGTATTAAAACAAAAAGTCGTTATTTGCTCCCTTAGGGGGGAATGGATAATTGTGGTGTTGCGAACCGAATGTTGCGCCCAACACCGAAAGGCTAAAAACAGAGTAAATAAAGAATAAAAAAATAAAAAGAAACATACAAAATGGATAATAACAAAGTCTATATTTTCGACACCACATTAAGGGATGGTGAGCAGGTACCCGGATGCCAATTAAATACAATTGAAAAAATAGAAGTAGCCAAAGCGTTGGAAGCCTTGGGTGTAGACATTATCGAAGCAGGTTTTCCGGTATCGAGTCCGGGCGATTTTAATTCGGTTGTCGAAATTTCGAAAGCCGTTTCGAGACCAACCATTTGTGCACTTACCAGAGCGGTAGAAAAAGACATAGAAGTTGCAGCCGAGGCACTTAAATATGCCAAACGTGGCAGAATACATACCGGTATCGGCACATCGGATTTTCACATATATCATAAACTAAACTCAAATCCCGACGAAATTATTGAGCGTGCGGTAAAAGCCGTAAAATACGCCAAACGGTTTGTGGAGGATGTAGAGTTTTATGCCGAAGATGCGGGCCGAACCGAAAATGCGTACCTTGCGCGCGTGGTAGAAGCTGTGATTAAGGCCGGAGCCACCGTTATTAACATACCTGATACAACAGGATATACTTTTCCATATGAATTTGGCGAAAAGATAAAATACCTGATGGATCACGTATCCAATGTGGATAAGGCCATTATTTCGACACATTGCCACAACGATTTGGGCATGGCAACCGCCAACACCATTGCAGGCGTTTTGAATGGTGCCCGCCAGGTGGAAGTAACCATTAACGGAATTGGTGAGCGTGCCGGCAACACATCGCTCGAAGAAGTAGTGATGATATTGAAGAGCCGCGAAAAAGTAATGGGCTTAACCACCGATATCGACACGAAAAAGATTTACAAAACAAGCCGCCTGGTATCCACGCTCATGAACATGCCGGTTCAGGCAAACAAAGCCATCGTTGGGCGCAATGCATTTGCCCACTCTTCGGGTATACATCAGGATGGGGTACTAAAAAATCGCGAAAACTACGAAATTATCGATCCGGTAGAGGTAGGAATTGGCGAAAGCAGCATTGTTCTTACCGCACGTAGTGGACGCGCAGCATTGAAACACCGCCTTGAAGTGTTGGGGTATGACATCGAAAAAAACAACATCGATAAAATATACACCGATTTTCTCGAACTTGCCGACCGCAAAAAGAACATTACCGACGAAGATTTGTCGATTTTAATGGGCGAAACCACCAAGGGACAGGACAAAATAAAGTTGAACTTTTTGCAAGTGGTTAGTGGCAAAACCACCATCCCCATGGCAACGGTAAGACTCGATGTAAACGGCAAAATTATGTCGGCCACCGAAAGCGGCGATGGGCCGGTAGATGCAGCCATCAAAGCCATCAAGAGCATCATAAACAAGGAAGTAATACTCGAGGAATTCCTCATTCAAGCCATTACACGCGGCAGCGACGACATGGGAAAGGTGCACATGCAACTCGAGCACAAGCACAAAATTTATTATGGTTTTGGTGCCGATACCGACATTGTAACCGCTTCGGTAGAAGCATATATCGATGCATTGAACAAAATTATTTAACAACAACATCGTAATTGTAACGATATTATTAAGGGTTGAACCACAGATTAGCGTTCAGATCATCTACGAATATCGTGAGGGTAAATATTGCAGCAAAATAATAAACAAATAATTAAAATGGGAAAAACACTTTTCGACAAAATTTGGGATGCGCACGTTGTAGCTCAG
>QKHT01000314.1 GCA_003249935.1 Bacteroidota bacterium | reverse complement strand
ATCGATGATGGTCGAACCTGTGCCACGCTCGACATACAATGGTGTGCGGTTCACCGATTTAAAAGCCCTTACGGGGCTGTTTACGCCGCCCGGAATCACCTGCGAGGCTCGTTCGAAAAGTTGTTCGGATATGGTGGTATGCATGTTTTTTGATTATTTGTGCGAAACTTTCCCCAATTCGTCGATAATATCCGGTACAAAGTAGGTGAGAATAATGTCGGCGCCGGCGCGTTTTATGCTCAGCAGGGTTTCGGTCATAACCCGTTGCCCGTCGATCCAGCCGTTGGCGGCTGCAGCTTTTACCATGGCATATTCGCCGCTCACGTTGTATGCCGCTATGGGTAGGCTAAACTGTTGTCGTGCCTGGCTTACAATATCGAGGAATGCCATTGCCGGTTTTACCATCACAATATCGGCTCCTTCGAGTACATCCTGTTCTATTTCGCGCAGTGCTTCGCGGGCGTTGGCTACATCCATCTGGTATGTTTTACGGTCGCCGAATTTGGGTGCCGAATCGGCTGCCTCGCGAAACGGACCGTAAAATGCCGATGCAAATTTGGCCGAATAAGCCATTATGGGTAAATTGGTATACCCCTGGGTGTCCAATGCATTGCGCAAAGCGGCAATGCGGCCATCCATCATATCCGAAGGTGCAATCATGCCGGCTCCGGCATTGGCAAAGCTTACTGCCTGTTTTGCTAAAAGTTCCGTTTGGTCGTTATGTACATCGCCATCCACAATGGCACCGCAATGGCCGTGACTGGTATATTCGCACAAGCAAACGTCGGCAATGGTTACCAGACCGGGGACACGCGCTTTTAGTTCGTTGAGCGCAATTTGTACAATACCGTGGTCGTGCATCGAGGCCGAACCGGTTTCGTCCTTGTATTCCGGAATGCCAAACAGCATCACCGACTTTAAGCCTTTGTTATACAGCTGACTGCAAACCTCTACCAAATTGTCTACCGAATAGCGGTATTGACCCGGCATCGAAACAATTTCTTCTTTTATGTTTTTGCCCGGGCAAACAAACATCGGATACACAAAATCCTCGATGTGAAGGTGCGTTTCGCGTATCATGTCGCGAAGTTCGGCTGTTTGTCGCAGTCTGCGAAGGCGTGTAATTGGATACATATCTTATTCGTTTTGTTTTTCGTTAAATAAGCACTCGATACTTTTTTACAAGTAATTGGTCTGTAAGTATTTCTTAAATACCACGTTCCAAAACTCTAAAACCTGATGTTCTAAATTTCTAAACTTCTACCATAACCCAAAAGTGCTTCTACCATTTCGGGCATGCCCGCTTTTTCGGCCTGAACCACAATGTTTATGCCTTGTGCGTTGGCCGCGGCGGTGGTTACCGGTCCAATCGACACACCTTTGATGTCGGCAAGCGGGATGCCGGCTTTGCGAGCCAGTGCTGCAAAGTTATCGGCCGTGGATGCACTTGTAAAAGTAACGTAATCGACCGGAATTTCAAAAGCCGCCTGCAACGCTTCTACCGTGTAATCGGGTAAGGTGTTGGTGTAAATAGCTTCTGTTGTAACCTTGGTGCCGTGTTCGGTTAACGCTTGGGCGAGGGCTGTGCTTGCCAGTTCCGATGTGGGTATGAGCACTGTGTCTTCCGGTTTAACGATGTTTTCTGAAATCAAGTAAGCCGATAAGGCTTGTGAAGTATATTCTTTCGGCATGTTATCGGCTACGATGCCATGTTTTTTCAGATGCGAAGCCGTGATTGGCCCCAACGCCGTGATTTTCGCGCCGGCCACAAATCTTGCATCTTTCCCGACTCGGTTCAACCCGTTAAAAAAAATATCGACGCTATAACCCGATGTAAAAATAATGTGGTTGTAG